>NZ_PNGD01000016.1:0-66965 GCF_002871495.1 Streptococcus sp. UMB0029 | reverse complement strand
CGGAAACTCAGTGAGAAACGTTTTTATCGCCCTACTTTTCGTATGCACTTAACAAATAAAGAGATTCTAGACAAGATTTTTAGCTATTCAGAAGACTTAAAACACCACTATAATCTCTATCAGCTCTTACTTTTTCACTTTCAGAATAAGGAAGCTGACAAATTTTTCGGACTCATTAAGGACAATCTTAAGCTGGTTCATCCTCTTTTTCAGACTGTCTTTAAAACCTTTTTCAAGGACAAAGAGAAAATCGTCAATGCCCTTCAGTTACCCTATTCCAACGCAAAATTGGAAGCGACGAATAATCTCATCAAACTTATCAAACGCAATGCCTTTGGTTTTCGAAACTTTGAAAACTTCAAAAAACGGATTTTTATCGCTCTGAACATCAAAAAAGAAAGGACGAAATTTGTCCTTTCTCGATCATAGCTTTTCTTCAACCCACTACAGTTTTATCTTAGTTAAAATAAGTTAGAATATGTAAGTGAATATCAGATATACCAAGACATCGTCACCATCTAAAGTATATTCAAAATACAAAAGTTGACCAAAGGTTGACCAACTATATTTCTGGATATCCTTATATATTCATTCTCAAAATTGGTTTAAATAGCGTAGTCTTTTAAACTAATTTTGAGAATCCAAAAAATCTTCCTATTTAATAAGAAGATTTTTTTATTATTCTAATTCTTTCTACGTACTGTTACGAGTCCAAATACTCCAAGAATTGCACCTAGTACCAACATTGCAACACTTGATGACTCGCCTGTATCTGGTAATGATTTTGCACGTTCTACTCGTGAATATGTCACTTTTTCATCTGCACCTGATTTCACGTCTGGAGCTGAATATGTTTGTTGTTTATCTTTTGTTTGTTCTTTATCTTTCACAACAACATCTTCTTTATCATCCAAAGCAACATCTTTACCTGATTGTGAAGCTGTCTTTGTTTTATCAACATTTTTTTCAGTATTTTCTGTAGGTAAAGTATTAGAATTTGAGTCTACAGCCACAACAGTTCCATCTGGTAGAGTTGCGACTACATTTTCTTTAGCTTTGTTTTCTAAGTCTAGCAACTTATCAAACTCTTCTTGGATTTCAGCTAATTTAGCTTGTTCAGCTTTCAATTTAGTTGTAATTGCGTCCAATTTATCTTGTGCCAATTTTGCAGTAGATTTTGCTTGTGCTAATTTTGCTTCTAAATCAGCTACTTTTGCTTGCGCATCTGCAAGATTCTTATCTGCGTTTAGATAAGCACTCAATTCTGTCGCAATTGCTTTAGCATCTGACACCAATTGGTCTTTTTCTGCATGGAGTTTTGCTTGTTCCGCTTGAAGTGCAGTCAACTTGTTTTCTTCTGCTTGTAATTTTGCTTGCGCACTTGTAAGAGCAGTTTCAGCATCTTTTTGAGCCGTTTTAGCTGTAGCTAGTTCAGCTTTAGCTGTTTCAAGAGCAGTTTGTTTTTCTGCTTGGCTTCTTGAGAAGTTTTCAACAGCTTTTTCAGCAGTTGCTTTACGTTCTTGTGCATTTTTCAAAGCAAGATTTGCTAATTGCAAGTTCTTTTCAGCAACTTCTGTTTGAATTGGACTAGCTGTTTTACTTGCCAATTCTTTTTCAGCGTCTGTTTTAGCTTCAAGTGCAGAAGCATATTTACGTGAAGCTGATGCTAATTCTGCTTTAGCATTTGTAAGAGCAGTTTGAGCTTGACTGTTTTGTTTTTGTGCTTCAGCTAGTTTTGCTTCAAGTTGGGCAAGTTCATTTGATTTAGAAACTGGAGTTCCTTCATTTGAAAATGCTGTAATCATGTAATGACGACCATTGATATTAGCTACATCAATACCAACATATTTTGCAAAGTTTAGGTTTGCATAAAGGTGTCCCCATGGGTGACGTTTATCTGCATTTGAAACTCCATCAAGATATGTTGTGAACATCAGATTATTGTATACAGCTTGTTTTAGTTCATACATATTTGAAATATCAGAACGCATTGAAGCAACGTTTTCAACAGCATTAGGTACGTGACCATGAACCATTGGGTCTAATCCACGTTTTTCATATTTTTCAGCTTGTGTTGACGCTAAAGTAACAGCTTCTTTAGTTGTTCCTGTTTCTGATTGTACGTTGAATGAATCTTTAAATGCATTTCTGATTTGTTTCAATCCATTGACGTAAAATTCTGAGATTTCAAGTTTTTGAGCATCTGTCAAATTGTCAATATCAACTGGACGGTTTTGATCAGCGTTATCATATTTAACGTTAGCATTTGATTTTTTAGTAATATCAGCTACAGATGTGAGAATCAAATCATCTAAATCATATTTGATTGCATTGTTTTTATTAGCTTTTTCTAGTTTTAATAGTTGTCCAAATGTTACAACATTTGAAGACACACCAGCTGATTTTAATACATCTGCTGAAAATCCATTATACACGTTTGATGGAATAGTGAATGTTGGATTTGGAATGTTCATTCCTTCAGATTTATTTAATTTAGCTTTTTCTGCATCCAAGGCAGTTTGGGCTTCTTTTTCTTTAGACGCTGTAGCATCTGCTTTTTCTTGGATAGAATCCACTTTGTTTTGGTCTGCGTCCATCATTTCTTTAGCTAGTTTCAAGGCGTCATTTTTGACATTCACATTGTTTGTAGCTTGTTTGATGGCTTCTGCGCGGTTGCTATCTGCTTTCTTAGCGGTTTCGACAGCTGTTGTTGCGCTTGAGATATTAGCATTTGCTTGTTCAATATCTTTTTCAGCTTGGGCAAGTGAGGCTTTTGCTTCACCAAGTCCTGAACCATTTAGCGCGTCTTCAGCTGATTTTACATTCGCTTCTTTAGCGGTTACTGTTTTATCCGCTTCAGCTTTCTTACTTGTTGCGCTTGCAACGTTAGCTGTTTCAGTTGCTACAGTTTCAGTTTGAGCTTTAATCGCTTCAGTAGACGCTTCAGTTGCTTTTTGATTGGCTTCTTGAGCTTGTACATTGGCATCTTGTTTAGCTTTTGTAGCTGTGATATTTTCTTCTGTAGCATTGGCTTTAACGGCTTCCGCAGACTTCAAGTCCTCTTTAGCGCTTGTCAAAGCAGTTTCGGTAGTTGTGACAGCTTTGTTAGCAGAAGTAGCTTCAGCTTTTGCTGTTTGGCTTTCAGCTTCAACTTGCTTAACAGTAGACGCTTGAGCATCAAGAGCAGGCTTGACATCAGAAGATTTCTTCACTTCTGGTTTTGCATCAGCTACAGGTTTAGAAACAAGAGTTGGTTCATTTACAGCAGTTGCATCAACTGCTGTTGTAGTAGTTGCTTCCTGAGCAAATGCAGTTCCACCAACAGACGCAAGCGCAATAGCTGTTGAAGTTGTGAGGGTTTTCAGTTTCTTCATCATTTTCTCCTTGTAAGAGCTAATAGGATTGGTTTGACTGTTAAGTCAAACCATGATATATGTAGTATATCATGCAATTTTATATATTTTATAGCACTATTTTAACACATTTTTAGTTTGTAGACAATATTTTGACAAAAATTTGTTTGTATATGGGTTATTTTACAGTTGTCTTCCTTGTATCATGGTATTGAAACGAGGTAGCTTATGAAATCAATTCACTTACAAAAGTATATCGGACAACGAATACGAATCATACGTAAAGAAAAAAATTTAAGTCAGCAAAATCTCAGCGAAAAAGCTGGTGTAGGCATAGATTATATTTCCAACCTTGAAACCAAGGGGTCAAATATAAAGATTGATACACTAGAAAAGATTATCACAGCTCTTAATATCACACCATCAGAGCTATTTGAAAGCCGTATAACCCCCAAAAACCCACATCTAGAGTTATTAGCTGACCAATTAACTCAACTTCCACAAACGAGTCAAGAACAGCTTTTAGAAGCCTTCCAATTACTAATAAAAACCGTGAAAGAAAAACCAAACCGCTAAGAAAGAATCCTAGCGGTTATTTTTTATTCATTTATTTTCTTTCCTTATAATATGCAGATTTATTGTGAGACGAATAACGCTCCTTCGCCCTGTAATATTCAAAACTAGATTCTCTATCATCATTAACACCAACAATGGTTAAAATATCGCTATCTTTTTGCCATTGTTCAACATCAATGGGAGTAAAAAATTTTTCAAATAAAGCTGTTAGCATAACATCTCGAATCTCTTCTTTTGAGATAGACCCAGCCCATGACCTAAAAACAGCTTTTTCATACATATCCTTTAGTTCATCTTCTGTTGGTTCTTCAAAATAGTTTTCACTGTCTATGTTGCTTTTATAATCTTTGAACTTATCAAAATCAAATCCGCTCTTCTTAACTAAATATCGTTCACACCGTTTCTCTAATCTATCAAGAATTTCATAATTGAATACCTTTGTTCTATTTCTACCAAAAGTTTTAGAATTAGCTTTTTCCCACTCGCCCATAGCTTCCAGTTCTCTAACAAATTTTATACGTAATTTTTTTTGAATATCTTTTGTTTCCTCAATTTGATACTTTTGTATCATGTCATCCATAAAATCAGATAATCGTTTTAGTTTTAAATTAGTCATTTTTTATTCCTTAACACTTTCTAATGTATATCGTACACATAAATTATATATCGTAAATGTTGATTTGTCAAATTTAAAATACACATTTTGTAGATTTTCGAAAAAATTATTGCTAGAATAGACTCATAAAGTTACTGCTCTCGTAGCAAAACTTTAAAATACTTTTTAACAAAGGGGGCCAATTATGGCATTTTTTAAACGCACAAATGGCTACAGTGCTAGCCTAGCAGAACAAGCTCTTTCAGATGAAGTTGTAAAATTGGTTGGTAAACAACTTGAGATTCAATATGAATTTGAAAAATCGGGCGAAATTGTCAACGGTAAAGAAAAAATGAAACGTACAGATAACATTCAAGGCTATCAAGTTTACGTTGCAAGTGATAATCACAATCCTTTTAAGGTCAAGTTTTTACCAGAAAATAAGCCAAATTTATCAAAATTCGAAATCGGAGATATTGTTGAATTTGAAGATTTAGAAGCTTTTGAAAACCAGTACGGACAACTTTATTTCAGGGCAAAAGATATTAAGAAGAAAGGAAAATAATGCATGGCTTTTTTAATGAATAAAAGCCAAAATCAGAAAGTATCAGAAGCGGTTGTTTCTGACACTACTGAATTTGGTAAAAACAAATTCGAATTAGAACAATTTATTTTGAGAAATTTGAATAACGCTCTCAATATTAATGATGAATCATCTTATTTAAATTCATTTGATATTAAGGTCGCAAGCAATGATTCTGGCGTTTTTTACGTCCCAAACCTCCCGATTTCATATTCTTTAAGCAAAAAACTTTACTTTGATATTTTTGCAATTTGTGCTGGCATACTCTACCCATTCAAGACTCTCTTACCACAGAATAATGCTTTTTTTGTTCCTTATGATACAAAAAATGAAAATCAAGCACGTGCATTTTTCTTTCCTTGGGTTGATGGGATTCCAACTCGGTTAAAGATTGATAATCTTTCATCTTTTATTAAAAAGAACGTGTCAGAAAATACTCTCCCAATTATGGCTAACAATATTTGTAATATTCCAATGAAAGCGGTGACAAGTTTGGCGGTGAGTGGAGCATCTGGTACAGGAAAGACTCATTTCTTACGTTATTTGATTAGTTGTCTAAAATCTTTCACAAATCAAATTATTTGCGTCGACCCTAAAATCGCTGATGTTTACTTACTAAGTAAGGAATTAGGTTTAGAAGTATTAGCACCAACACATGGTTCAAACTTAAACAGTTTTATTACAGAGGTCAATGAATTGTTGGGTCGAATCATTAATAAGATATATGAACGGCAAAAAATATTATTAACAAATCCAAAAACTCAGTTTGAACGCATTTATATTGTTATTGATGAACTGTTGGCACTTGTTCAGGGGAGCTCTAAGCAGTCTCGTGAATCATTTGGGCAATTACTTGGGACGATTGCTCTTCTCGGCCGTCAGACCTCCATCTCACTCATTTTATGTAGCCAACGCTTTGATGCAACTGCATTTGGCGGTAATACAGCAGTACGTGAACAAATTAACTGTATCTTTATTTTAGGTGAGATAAATGCGAATACTTGTCAGTTTTTATTGCCCAACATCAATGTTGATAATATTGTAGTCCCACCTGGTATTGGTACAGGTATAGTCAAGTTTACAGATAGTGAACATCGAACGCATATTATGCCACTTCTAACCCCCTCTTATAACATCAGGAAGGAAGAAATCACATGAAGAAATACTTTAATAAATATAATGTAGTTAATTTTACAATTTTTGTTTCTATTATATTTTTTATTTTAGAGCGTTTGGCTACATTTATCATTTTTCAAATACATCTAGAAACATTTTTTTATTTTATTGTTTTTATATCAGTACTACGTTTAATTTCGAGTGTATCATTTATATTATTACTATTTATAATTAATATCGATTTTGCATTTAGAAATGCTGAATTTGATTATTTCAGAAATAGCATTAAGTCATATGTTGCGACGTGGCAAATGAGACGATTTTGTAGGCAGATAAATGTAGAGCCAACTTTGGAAGAATCTTCTCGCTACAGCAATTCAAAACAGGAAATTATCAGAAAAGCGAATCGTTCACTGTTATCATTAACTGTTGTTTACTATGAACAAAAAGCTGTTGCAAAATGGACTTTTCCAGCTAATTGTGAAAGTTATAATATTATGGAAGAATTATTGGCACAGACAAAAAGAGAATTAAATCAGTTAGACAGTAGTTATTTATTTAATGATTTCATTAGATTAGAAAATAGTAGAACATTTATATCAACAGCATTTAGAAAAAAATAAAGGTGCGGTGTACTGCTACTGCAGGTAAGCAAGTACACCAGCACCAAAATATTTACACAATCCATGTCTAATGAATAAGAATTTTTTGTTGTGATGTGTCAAATAAATATGATGTTTGTTTGGATGTGGATGCACAGTTTTCTCCGTCGATTCAGAAACATTGAATGTTTTGAATCAATTAAAAGAGATTCAAAGTAGAGATATTGAACAAACAAATATTAAAAATAAAGAAAATCATATCTTTTTCGATTTGTATACTATCGTTCCAAGTAATCACGAAGTGAATAAGCGTTTAAGAGAACATCTCAAGAAGTTGAAACTCAAACCACTCGATTTATCAGCTACAGGTATTAGGCACACATACGCAAGTATTATGTTAGGTTATGGAATCGATATCTGGGTTATAGCTTCAAATATGGGACATAAAGATATTACACAAATAACTCAAACATATGGTCATTTAATCAAGGAAAAAGAAGAATCAGAAAACAAACGTGTTAGGGAGTTTTTAAGTCAATAATTTTTTCTAACAAAAGTTGACCAAAAATTGACCAAATTCAAAAAAGACCTTGAAAAATCAAGGTCTAAGACTATTATATCAACCCACTACAGTTGACAAAGAGCCTTTTTTTGTTACAAGTTCATCTTCAAAGTTCTTGATTTTGGGTAAATCTAATACTCAATGAAAATCAAAAAGCAAACTAGGAAGCTAGCCGCAGACAGTACTTGAGTACGGCAAGGCGAAGTTGACGTGGTTTGAATTTGATTTTCGAAGAGTATAAAATCAAGTTTTACCCAACTGATCCTTCCATTTCATAGCTGATCAAGCGGTTCAGCTCAACTGCATATTCCATTGGAAGCTCTTTTGTAAATGGTTCTACAAATCCCATAACAATCATCTCAGTTGCCTCAGATTCTGACAATCCACGGCTCATGAGGTAATAGAGTTGCTCTTCTGAAATCTTAGATACCTTAGCTTCGTGTTCCAAAGCGACTTGTGAGTTGTGAATTTCATTAAACGGAATGGTATCTGATGCTGACAAGTCATCCATGATAATGGTGTCACACTCAATGTGAGAAACAGATTTCTTAGAGTTCTTGTTAAAGGTTACTTGTCCACGATAGTCAACCTTTCCTCCACCTTTAGCGATTGATTTAGACACGATAGACGAGCTTGTATGTGGAGCGTTGTGAATCATCTTAGCACCAGTGTCCTGGTGTTGTCCTGCATTAGCAAAGGCAATAGAAAGCATAGTACCACGCGCTCCTTCTCCATCAAGGTAAACAGATGGGTATTTCATAGTCGTTTTGGCACCCAAGTTCCCATCAATCCACTCAACAGTAGCATCCTTTTGAGCTTTAGCACGTTTGGTTACCAAGTTATAGACGTTATCAGACCAGTTTTGGATGGTTGTATAACGCATATAAGCACCATCCAAGGCAAAAATTTCTACGATGGCAGCATGCAAACTGTTACTTGAATAAGTTGGCGCTGTACATCCTTCTACGTAGTGGACACTTGCTCCCTCATCAACGATAATCAAGGTACGTTCAAACTGACCAGTATTCTCGTTGTTGATACGGAAGTAAGTTTGAAGTGGAATATCCACTTTGACCCCTTTTGGTACGTAGATAAAGGTTCCACCTGACCATACTGCTGAGTTAAGGGCAGCCAACTTATTATCTGTCGGCGGTACCAACTTAGCGAAGTATTGTTTAAACAAGTCTGGGTATTCCTTGAGGGCAGAATCCGTATCTGTAAAGACAATCCCCAATTTTTGGAACTCTTCCTTCATATTGTGGTAAACCACCTCTGACTCGTACTGGGCAGAGGCACCAGCTAGATAAGCACGCTCAGCTTCTGGAATCCCGATACGTTCAAAGGTTTCTTTAATTTTTTCAGGAACATCATCCCAAGAACGGGCTGGTTTATCAGATGGTTTTTGGTAGTAGATCAAGTCATCAAAGTCAATCTCTGACAAATCTGCTCCCCAAGTTTGCATGGGCATTTTTTTAAAGGTTTCATAAGACTTCAAACGGAACTCTAACATCCACTCAGGTTCTCCCTTTGCAGCTGATAGCTCACGAATGACATCTTCATTCAATCCTTTTCCTGTCGATAGGACAGGCTCTACATCATCATGGAAACCAAATTTATATTCACCAAGGTCAATTGGTTTTGGTTCTACTCTTTCTTCAGCCATAATATCCTTTCTTTCATTCTTCATTTCTACTGATTCATAAGACAAAAGAAACTTGTCTTACTAATTTTCTTGATTTTCAATTGTTTTCTTCAGGGCATTCCAAGCTAGGGTTGCACACTTAATTCGTTGAGGGAATTTAGCAACACCTGACAAGAAGGCTGCATCTCCAAGACTATCTTGTCTGTCATCTTTTTGCCCTTGAACCATTTCAGAAAAAATAGTCGCAAGTTCTAAAATTTCTTGTTTGGTTTTTCCTAAAACTGCGTCCGTCATCATACTAGCAGAGGCAGTTGAGATGGTACAGCCTGAGTTTAGAAAAGCGATATCCTCCAAACGATTCTCTGCATCAAACTTGACAGAGAGATTGATGACATCCCCACAGGTTGGATTGTTGAGACTGATTTGTTCAGCGTCTTCTAACTTTCCTTGGTGATGTGGATTTTTCGAATGGTCTGCTACCACTGCCATATAAAGGCTATCTAGTTTAGAAAGTGCCATTGAAAAACTCCTTTGTCTTTTGTAAGGCATCGACCAACTTGTCGCAATCTGCCTTGGTATTGTAGATATAAAAACTTGCACGAGCTGTTGCTGGAACTTCCAAATACTGAAGCAAGGGTTGCGCACAGTGGTGACCTGCTCGAACAGCCACTCCTTCATAATCCAAAGCAGTCGCAAGGTCGTGAGGATGAAGGTCGCCTAGGTTAAAAGCAATGACACCTGAACGTTGAGCCAAGTTCTGCGAACCATAAATGGTCAATCCTTCAATCGCCTGCAGTTTCGGATAGACGTATGAAATCAATTCCTGCTCATGAGCTTCAATGGCATCCATACCAATCTTTTCCAGATAATCCACTGCTGCTGCAAGTCCAATAGCACCTGCCATATTGGGCGTTCCAGCCTCAAATTTCCAAGGCAATTCTTTCCAACTAGCAGATTGCTCATAGACGAAATCAATCATCTCACCGCCAAATTCAACTGGTGACATTTGTTCCAGATACTTCTCTTTGCCGTAAAGGACACCAATACCAGTTGGACCCGCCATCTTGTGACCTGAAAAGGCGAAGAAGTCCACATCCAAGTCCTGAACATCAATCTTCATATGGGGTGTAGATTGAGCACCATCTACCACCATGATTGCTCCAACTTGGTGGGCCATTTGAGTAATTTCCTTAATTGGATTGATCACTCCAAGAACATTAGAGGCATGAGCTAGCGAAACAAACTTGACATTGTCCGTCAATTTAGCTCGCAAGTCATCCATATCCAAGTCACCGTCCTTGAGATAAACATAGACCAGCTCTGCTCCAGTCTTGCGACAGGCTTCCTGCCAAGGAATAATATTGGAATGGTGTTCCATGATAGAAATCAAGACCTGGTCTCCCTCAGTCAGGATTTCCTCAGCAAAGCGCGCCACCCAGTTAAGACTGGTTGTCGTTCCTCTAGTAAAGAGAACTTCCTTTGTAGAGCCTGCATTGATAAACTTACGAATGGTTTCACGGGCAGCTTCATAAGATGCTGTCGCCCTTTCAGCCAAGGTATGAACGCCACGATGAACATTGGCATTGTCGTTCTCATAGTAGCGGTTAATCGTCTCCAGAACTGCTAGTGGTTTTTGTGTCGTCGCAGCATTGTCCAGATAGACCAGAGGTTCATCGTTAACAATCTGGTCTAAAATCGGAAAATCCTTGCGAATCGCTTCTACATCTATCATAGGCTACCCCTTAGCGTTTTGACAATTTTTCTTCAATAGTTGCAATCATTTCATCACGAACTTCTTTGACTGGTATCTCAACGATAACAGATCCAAGGAAACCACGAACAACCAAGCGTTCTGCAGTTGCCTTATCCAGACCACGGCTCATGAGGTAGTACATATCTTCTGGATCCACCTGACCGATAGAAGCCGCGTGTCCTGCAGTTACGTCATTTTCATCAATCAAAAGAATTGGATTGGCATCTGAACGCGCTTGGTCTGAAAGCATAAGAACACGGCTCTCTTGTTGCGCATCTGCTCCCTTAGCACCCTTGATGATATGACCGATACCATTGAAGGTCAAGGTTGCTTTTTCAAGAATAACCCCATGTTGGAGAATATTTCCGATAGAATTGCAACCATAGTTTGTTACTCGGGTATCAATCCCTTGTACCTGACGGCCACTTGAAAGAGCTACAACTTTAAGGTCAGCATGGCTACCATTTCCAATCAGGTCACTATCAAAGTCAGCAACGACGTTTCCTTCGTTCATGACACCAATCGCCCAGTCAATGCTTGCATCGTTGCCTAATTTACCACGACGGCTAATGTAAGCAGTGACGTTTTCACCTAGACGGTCAATCGCAGCAAACTTCACTTGAGCACCAGAACGTGCAATTACTTCTACTGTGATATTAGCAGTTGCTTTGGCACTTCCTTCACCGCGTGACTCTAAACGTTCCAGATAACTAATCTTAGAATTTTTACCAGCGATAATCATAATATGCTTGTTAAACGGCACATCACTATCGCTGTCTTGATAGAAAATTCCTTCGATTGGTTCTTTAATCTCAACATTATCAGGAATGTAGAGAACAGCACCACTGTTGAAATAAGCTGTATGGTAGGCTGCCAACTTGTCATCGTCATACTTAACAGATGACATGAAGAATTCCTCAATAAGCTCTGGAATTTCTTCTAAAGCTGAGTGGAAGTCTGTAAAGACGACACCCTGTTCAGCCAAGTCAACTGGAATTTGCTCAAAAACAGTTTGAGTTCCTACTTGAACCAATTTCAAGTGGTTATCTAGTGCAGTGAAATCTGGAACATTTGCTGATGGCTCACTTTCTATAATCGTTCCATCACCCAGATTCCAACGGTGGAATTTGACACGCTCAATAACTGGTAATTCTAAACTCTCAATCTTATCAAAAGCTTTTTGACGGAGGTCAGCCAACCAGCTTGGTTCAGCGTGCATTTCTGAAAAAAGTTTAATATTTTCTTTAGTCATTTACTTCTCCTAAAAGATACGAGGGAATTACAATTCTTCCTTGTAGTCGTAGCCAAGTTCTTCAGCTAGTTTTGCGTATCCTTCACGTTCCAAACGCGCAGCCAATTCTGGACCACCAGAAAGGACAACACGACCTTCCATCATGACGTGTACCACATCAGGTGTGATGTAGTTCAAAAGACGTTGGTAGTGAGTGATAATCATAGCACCAAAGCCTTCCCCACGCATGGCATTCACACCTTTAGACACAACTTTAAGGGCATCAATATCAAGACCAGAGTCAATCTCGTCCAAAAGGGCAAATGTTGGTTCCAACATCAAGAGTTGAAGAATTTCATTACGTTTTTTCTCACCACCAGAGAAACCTTCGTTGAGGTAACGCTCAGCCATTTCTTCTTTCATGTTGAGCAATTCCATCTTCTCATCCAATTTAGTGATAAACTCACGAACTGAAATCTTCTCATCGTCTTCTTTACCAGCATTCATGGCTGCACGAAGAAACTCAGCGTTAGTAATTCCAGGAATTTCTGATGGGTATTGCATAGCAAGGAAAAGTCCCATACGCGCACGCTCGTCTACTTCCAATTCAAGAATGTTGACGCCGTCAAACAAGACTTCACCTTTGGTAACTTCATAGTTTGGATTTCCCATGATAGCGGCAGAGAGAGTCGATTTACCCGTACCATTTGGCCCCATGATAGCGGCTATTTCACCTGTTTTCAGGGTCAGGTTAACCCCTTTTAAAATTTCTTTTCCTTCAATCTCAACGTGAAGATCTTTGATCTCTAATACTGACATGATAGTTCCTTTCTTTTTCAAGGCCTTTACAATACTTACTAGAAACATACTTGATTTCCCTAGAAAACACGGTAAAAGGTCAATAAATATACTTTTATAGTATAACAAAAAAAAGCCTAAAAGGCTTTGATTTTGTCTAGAAGCTGAGGACTAGTCTTTTCCTTTCAAGTGCTGGTCAATGACATCTACTATTTTCCCCATCAAGTAACTGACTCGAAAATTTCTAAAGAGCAAAATGGCCCAAAAGGCTGCCATAATATAGCGACCAGTCATCCAGGCTTCATTAAAAAATAGGTCTCAGCAGCTGTAAACAGCGCGATGATAATAAATTGTTGTCTATTCATAAACTTATTGTATCATGAAATCTTTCTTTAGTCTTCCTCTACCTTCACTTTATCTGCCAAAAATTCAAATCCTTCTGGAATCAGGCTTTCTTCTGCTTCTTTTTCAGTTTGAGAAGATTTGGCTTTGGCTGAAAAGGCTGCGCGAACTTCTTTCCATTCTTCCATAGAAATAGCTAAAATCTCAGGTGAAAAACCTGCTGCTTGACTGAGGATATTGCCAAACATAGTGTTGAGATTGTCCCGTTTCATGGTTTGACCAGCATTGAAGTTAGACTCAAAAGCAAGAATAGCGTGGTGTTCATTGGCCGCAACTGGTTGAGATCCAACTAGCAGAGCCTTATCAGGACCTCCAAGACTTTCAATCACCTCTCCCCAGGCATTCTGTAAACGAATCAGATTTTGACGTGCTAAATCAGGATTTTCGACGGCCTCTTGTAAGATAGATTGAACTTTATTGCGATCTACACGATAGACTGTTTTGCCTGCCGCTGGACGACTAGGCGCTGGACTAGTTGGCTTGGCTACAGTTCCCACATTGGCGAGTTCTTGTTTGAGACGGGCAACTTCCTGTCTCAGCGTAGCAATTTCATTTTCAACCGCCCCTGAAAGAGCTGGTTCAGGCTCAATCTCTGCCAATCGAATAGTCATCATCTCAGCATAAATCTTGGGCTGCAAACTAGACTTAATATCTGCTAAACTGACTGTCGCCAAGCGAATCATTTCAAACAGATTTTCTTGAGGAAGTGCCAAGTTTTCTACAAAGACTGGACTATGATGAGTGTTTTCTCCACCTGTTTGAACAATTAACAAATCTCTTAAATAGTGCAAAAGATCGGTCACAAAACGAGTCATGCTCTTACCATTCTCAAAGAGAAGATTTAAGCAAGACAAGGCTTTGGGAACATCCTGTTGAGATAAGGCAGACACATAATCATCCAAGGCTGACAGACTAATAGTTCCTGTAATTTCTTCAGAGATAGCAGTCGTCAATTCATTTCCCTGTGTCAAACTCAGCGATTGATCCAAAATAGACAAGGCATCTCGCATTCCACCTTCAGCCCGTCTAGCAATGATTTCCACAGCCTCTGGTTCAGAACTGATATTTTCTTTGTCTAAGATATAGTGGATATGTTCCTTAATATCTTGTGTCTTAATTGATTTAAATTCAAAACGTTGCACACGGGATAGAATAGTCGCAGGAATCTTGTGCAATTCCGTTGTAGCTAAAATAAAGACCACATTCTGTGTTGGCTCTTCCAACGTCTTTAGGAGAGCATTAAAAGCCCCTGTAGACAACATGTGAACCTCATCTATTATATAAACCTTATAACGGGCAAGGCTAGGGGCGTAGGTAGATTTATCACGAATTTCACGGATTTCATCGACCCCATTATTAGAAGCCGCATCCATTTCAATGACATCTTCTAAACTACCATCTGTCACTGCTTGACAAATATAGCAGTTATTACAAGGTTCACCACCCACTTGATTGGGACAATTCATAGCTTTAGCAAAAATTTTAGCTACACTGGTTTTTCCCGTCCCACGAGGGCCAGAAAAAAGATAAGCATGACTTATTTTCTCTTGCTCCACCGCTTGTTTAAGAGTCTTAGCAACAACTTCTTGACCAACCAACTGGGAGAAATTTTGACTTCTATATTTTCGATAAAGTGCTTGATACATTAGGCTTTCTCCTCAAACATTGTAAAGTCCCATTCTGTCTTTTCAAGCAAAATAGCGACAAATTGTTCCAAATAATTTCGATCTATAACATCATAATCATCAATCTCTGAAGAATCCAGATCCAGAACCCCAAGTAATTGACCATTCTTTATCATCGGCACAACAATTTCACTTTTAGCACTACTATCACAAGAAATATAGTTGGGATAAGTTCTTACATCACCAACCAGAATAGTTTTCTGAAAATGAGCTGCCTCCCCACAGACACCTTTCCCAAGTGCAATACGGATGCAGGAAACACCACCTTGAAAAGGACCCAAAATCAATTCCTTTCCATCGAATAAATAAAAGCCTGCAAATACGGTATTAGGAAAGCGTGATTTTAGAAGAGCACTAGCGTTGGAAAGATTAGCCAAAACATTGGTTTCACCTTCCAATAAAAAAGAGAGCTCTTCATTTAACATTTGATAACGTGATTGTTTTTCTGATTCTAACATAGAACTATTATATCAAAAAAGGCTTACAGACAAAAGAAAAATCCCTTGTTTAGAAAACAAAGGATTTTATGAATTTTCAATTTGATTAAAGTTCGATATCACCGAACAAGTCAGCCATTGAGAATCCTGTTTGTGTTTCTGGAAGTTCGAAATCACGTTTTTCTTGACGTTTTGGACGACGTGGACGAGGAGCACGTTTTTCTTCTTTTTGTCCTTCTTCTTGAGCTGGACGCTCTTCAAGAGCTTTGATAGAAAGTGATACGCGCTCTGCATCTGCGTTAACTTCAAGAACTTTAACTTGAACTTCTTGACCAACTTTAAGAGCTTCTTTTGGATTTTCAATACGTTTGTGTGAAATTTGTGATACGTGAACAAGTCCATCGATACCTGGCAATACTTCAACAAATGCACCGAAATCAGTCAAACGTTTAACTGTTCCTTCTACTACATCACCTTTAGCCAATTTTTGCTCAACGCCATCCCATGGTCCAGGTGTTGTTGCTTTAAGTGAAAGTGATACACGTCCTTCTTCTTCGTTAAGATCAAGAATTTTTACTTCAATTTCTTCACCAACAGTTACAACTGATTTTGGTGAAACGTTACGCTCGTGTGACAATTCAGTCAAGTGAACCAATCCGTCAACACCACCAAGATCGATGAAAGCACCGAAGCTTGTGATACGAGCAACTTTACCAGTTACTACATCACCAACAGCCAATTTACCGAATACTTCAGCGCGAGCTGCTGCTGTAGCTGCTTCAACAACTTCACGACGTGAAAGGATGAAGCGGTTTTCTTTAGCGTCAACTTCTTTGATTTTAGCGTCAAATTCTTGACCTACAAAACGCTCAGTGTTACGTACGAAACGAGTATCCAACATTGAAGCTGGGATGAATCCACGAACACCTTCAAATTCTACTGAAAGTCCACCTTTAACGGCACGAGTTCCTTTAACAGTCACAACTTCTTCTTCGCGACCAACAAGTTTGTCCCATGCTTTGCGAGCTTCAAGGCGTTTTTTAGATACAAGGTATGTAACTGTATCAGTATCTTTACCAACTACTTGACGAAGTACAAGAACATCCAATACTTCTCCTACTTTAACAAAGTCATTGATATCTGCATCGCGATCGTTTGTCAATTCGCGAAGAGTCAAGACACCTTCAACACCAGTTCCAGAGATTGCAACGTTAGCTTGAGTCGCATCAACTGTCAATACTTCAGCACTAACAACATCACCAGTCTCAACTTGGCTAACGCTATTTAGCAAATCTTCAAATTCGTTCATCTAAAAAATCCTCCAACAATCAAGTTTTTCTTAAACTTGACATACTTATAATTTTTTTCCTAAGCACCCGCAAGGACATGTTTATATCGTTCACGTCTTTCAATTATAAAAATAAAATACCCTAAGATATTTTGCTTTTTATCTTGATCATTACCTAAGAACTGGGGTAGCTGGATTCGAACCAACGCATGAGGGAGTCAAAGTCCCTTGCCTTACCGCTTGGCTATACCCCATTGATGAAATGGAGAGAGAGGGATTCGAACCCCCGAACCCGAAGGAGCGGATTTACAGTCCGCCGCGTTTAGCCTCTTCGCTATCTCTCCTACAATCAACATGGACTATTATATCATGAAAATTTCAAAAAAACAAGACTTATTTTGCTAAATTATAATTTTCAATCAAAATTTCCACAGCTTTTTCTAATTTTTTATAAAAACTGTCGACATTCCCATTCTTTATAATAGCAAACTGTCCATCTAATTCGGCAATTTCTCCGATAACTTTTTTACCAATGGTCAAGGTATAACCTTCAAAACTGTCTTTTCCTACATTAACTTTGACATCTGCTACTTGAATTTCGATTTTCTTATCTTTCTTACTCATTTCATACCTCTCTTCACTTTTTCTATTTTACAAGAAAATCCAAAAACTAGCAAGAAAAAACTCTATATCATTCCGTGTCTGATATAGAGTTTTCTGCTTTATTTAATGTGTTTTTCTAGTTCTTTTTGGTACTTACCGTTTGATTCCAATTTTTCTTTTTGCCATTTTTTCAGTGCTTCTTCATATTCTTTGGTCGTAACAATATCTTTTTGCAATTTCATTCCTTTAAAGATATATGGATCACCCTTAATACCAACTTGTGAGTATGGTTTTGAGAATGGCACGACATTACTTACAACTGGAGAACCACCAGATGAGGCTGTTGGCATCAATAATGAACTATCTGTCAACCAAGCTTGAGCCTTGGCATATTTTTCATAGCGCTCTTCAAGATTCGTAGTTTCTGAATCGGCATCATCTAATAATTTCTTATACTGGTCCAAACCAACCTTAGCTACGACATCCTTGTCTTTTCCTTTAGTGATACCTAGGTGTTTCATAGCAGAACCTGATTTAGGATCCATGATAGTTAAATAAGATGCTGGGTCTTGATAACTTGGAGCCCATCCTGTACTATTCAAATCATAGTCTTTTTGGGAAGGAACACGCGCTTGTGAAGTGATTGTTTCCTTTTCATTATCTGTCATTTGAAGAACGTCGATGACAACATTTTCAGCACCAAGAGTTGATTCGATTGACTGTTTGAAAGAGTTACTTTGTTGAACGGCGATGGTATCTGTTTGTTCAACTGGAACATCTAAGTGAATTGGGAAAGTTACCCCTTTAGATTCCAAGTCTTTCTTAGCTTTTTCGAAAGCAGCTTTAGCCTTGTCAGGGTTGTAGATAAAGTCCTTACCGTCAACTAGCTCAACGCCTTTCCATTGGTCACCGTAGTTCACCAACTCTGCTTGAGCGATTTGACCAAAGTTCTTACCACCTGCTTGCACGAAGTTATCTGGAACTAAACTGTTACGAATAATCTTGTCCGCCCCATCTTCACCATTTAACTGAGCAGCATAAGAATGGCGGTTGAAGGCAAAGTTGATAGCCTGACGGAAGTCCTTATTGAGCATCGCTTCTTTTGTAGAAGTCTTTTGCTCCTCACTTGTTTTAGCAGTTTTATTGTATGACTGACGATTTACGTTAAAGGTGAAGTAATAACTACTTGAGTCCTGTGGGCTATAAGTGATTTTATCTCCGTATTGCTCTAAAGTTGAAGCAAAGTTTGAGCTACTTGGGAAGAGACGGGCTGTTGTGTAGGAACCAGAAGAGAAGCTTCGAATCAAGGATTCCTGATCAGAACCATCGTAGTAAGTCAATTTGATCTTCTCGATTTTTACCTTTTCTTTATCCCAGTAGTTTGGATTTTTCTCATATTCGATTAACGATTTAGAAGTCAAGGTCTTCAAGAAATAAGGACCATTATAGAGAATTCCCGCTGGAGTAACTGCTCCATAATCTTTACCTGATGCCTTCAGAAATTCTTCATTTACAGGTAACATCGTTGCTGTTGTAACTTTAGAATTCCAAAAACTTTCTGGTTTGTTTAGGGTATATTCAACTGTATAATCGTCCAAGGCCTTGACACCAACTGTAGAGAAATCATTGGTTTCACCAGTCATGTAGGCATCTAATCCCTTGATTGAATTCTGGATGAGAGAGACACCATCTGACTTGCCATCAGCTACGTGTTTCAATCCTGTCACAAAGTCATGGGCTGTTACTTCTGCATATTCTTCACCTTCAGAAGTGTACCATTTAACTCCTTTACGAAGTTTGTAGGTATAAGTCAAACCATCTTTTGACACAGACCAATCCTCAGCCAAGGAAGGAATAACATTTCCGTATTGGTCGTTTTCCATCAAACCATCAATAACATTTCCAATAACGTCTGTCGTCGATGTCCGAGTCGCTATACTGTAGTCCAAAGATGCTGGATCTACTGCATAGACATATGAAAATGTTGTCGGTGCATCTGCTTCTTTATCAGCTTTTCCACAAGCCACTAAAAGAGCTGTCGTGCTCAGGACTACTCCTGCTGTTAAGAGCCACTTTTTCGATTTCATCAAAAATCTCCTTTTGTTTATTTTAATCTACTTTTACAATCCAACCTTCTGGCGCTTCAATATCACCAAACTGAATACCTGTCAATTCATCATAGAGTTTACGAGTCACAGGGCCAACTTCTGTTTCACTATAGAACACATGAAAATCATCACCGTGCTGAATTCCACCAATTGGCGAAATAACTGCTGCTGTACCACAGGCACCTGCCTCTACAAAACGGTCAAGGTTATCAATTGGGACATCTCCCTCAATAGGAGTTAAGCCCAAGCGATGTTCTGCCAAATAAAGCAAGGAATACTTGGTAATAGATGGCAAGATAGATGGACTCAATGGTGTTACAAATTCATTATCAGCTGTAATTCCAAAGAAGTTAGCTGAACCGACTTCTTCAATCTTTGTATGAGTTGATGGGTCTAGATAGATAACATCTGAAAAATGACGTGACTTGGCCAATTTCCCTGGCAAGAGACTTGCAGCATAGTTCCCACCAACCTTAGCCGCACCTGTACCATTTGGCGCTGCACGGTCGTATTCATCCTGAATCAAGAAGTTGGTTGGAACCAAACCACCCTTAAAGTAATTTCCAACTGGCATAGCAAAGATAGTAAAAATATACTCCTCTGCTGGTTTTACCCCGATGATATCTCCAACACCAATCAAAAGTGGACGAAGATAAAGGGTTCCACCTGTTCCATATGGTGGTACGTATTCTTCATTGGCGCGGACAACTGCCTTACAAGCTTCTACAAACATGTCTGTCGGAACTTGTGGCATCAAGAGACGGTCACAAGTACGTTGCAAGCGTTTAGCATTTTCATCAGGACGGAAAAGTTGAATACCACCATCCTTAGTACGATAGGCTTTTAAACCTTCGAACGCTTGTTGTCCATAGTGAAGACTTGGAGAAGACTCTGAAATATGCAAAGTTGCATCCTCTGTAAGCTCTCCTTGATCCCATTGTCCATTTTTAAAATGAGCAATATAGCGATAAGGTAATTTCATATAGGAGAAACCAAGGTTTTCCCAATCAATCGTTACTGTCATATTCCACTCCTTATTCTAAAAACTTATTTCTTTTATTCTACACTATTTTTCTAAAATAGCAAGTATATTTTGTAATTTTCAGAAAATTTTTTCAATAAAAAGAACCAGCTCTAAGAACTGATTCCTTTTACAAGTGAAAAATTAGTTATTTTCAACTTTTTCATCGTATTTTGGTCTGATTGTTGTACCTGAGTTAATAATTGTACGTTTTTGAACAAGAGGAAGGTCTGTACGATTGTAAACTGTACGCCATGGTTCCCAAACAAGCCCTGTTTTTTCTTGAATCTTCACGCGAATATTGCGCACATTTCCTCTAAATTGAATTTCCGTTTGGAAACCAGCTGTTCTACTTTTACCATTATCTTCCCATTGACGTGAGCGGATGCTTTCGATGCCATCCTTGTCATAAGTTACTTCATCCCAGTAAACATAGTAACGAGCGATATAGGCTCCCTTATGATGTAAATTGAGGAAACCATTTTTGTATGAAGTGACTTTCGTTTCAATGTAGTCTGTATTGCTTTGAATTGTGGCCACTTGATTATCTTTCAAGAATGCAGTCTTATAAGAAATTGGAACAGCAGGGTTTTGTGTACTGAAAGTAGCTCCTTCTTGAATCAAACTCTTCAAATCTTCTACTGTACCTGTCACAACACGTCCAGCTCTATCAGCATTTCCTCCTACGATTGATACTGTTACCTTGGTATCCTTCAAGACACGCGCCCATTCAGATTCAGCTTTAATAGGCACTCCCTTAATTACAGCATCGATAGCTGCTTTCAACTCTGTACTCTTGCTTGTTGTTTCAAATTTGACATACATTTGACGTCCGTATGAAACACTTGACACATATACAGGAGGTGTTTGTTCATCAATTCCACGCGCTTTTAATTGTTCAACCGTTACTCCTGGAGCAAATACATCTGATGGATTTTTTGGAGCATCAAAGTTTGCAGTATAGTAAATTTGTTTAAAATCGACGACCTCAATTTGTTTCTCACCCTTGTTCACAGCCTCAAAGTCAAATTTTAAGTTCGCTCCTACTTTTTCAAAATCACTTCCAAATTTTGCTTTCAATTGATTCATACTATAAGCAGAAGTTGATTCGTATTGCATACGTGCTGGAGTAGCGTTTTTCGCAGCATACTTTTCATGCCAACGATTTAACAAGGTATTCACACCTTCCTGCATACCACTTACAGTTGGATTAGCATCTACATAGCTATCTCCGCCTACCATTCCTGGTAAGTCAACACTAATCCTACCTTTGCTACGATCTAAACTAATTTGTTGTGGTTTATTTTCTAGAAGGTCTTGATTTACTTTAAACAAAGCACCTAGGTAAATATCCCCATTGCTATTAATGGCAACATCAGAAGAACCATTGGAAAGACTCTTCTTCACTTTCTCTACAACCACAAACTCATTTCCTTGTTGCTTTGTGCTTGTATTCGTGTAATTTTCTATCGCCTCACCCCGTCTAGTTAAAATATTTGTTTTATCATAATTCAAATCAAACAAATAGTGATTGAGTTCAGCAGTAAAATCTGTTTTTGATCTATTTTCTGATTTATTGCTTGTTACACTCTTTTCTTTTACAGAGCGATACACTTCGACTTCTGCCAAACTAAGAGGTGTTTTGGGGTTATTTAGTTCAATTTTAACATATTGCGCATGAACTCCAGAAAATTGAACATCAATTGTTGGTTGATTGTTTAAGCTATCGATGTGTTGACGAGTTACTTCATTTCCAGCTTTATCCAACAAAATAACATCAAAATTAGATAAACGCTTTGCTACATCCCCATCTCCACGATTGTAGATACGAACAGTTCCTACTGATTCTTCTTTCTCTAAATCAACTTTCCACCAAGAATGATCTTGAAAATCTGTATGGGTAACGGAACGGTGGCTCCATGCGTTATCACGATTGCCGTCAACCGCTCTAGACGCTTCTCCTCCATAAGCAATTGAACTCTGACTTGCAGGTTTGTGAGCAGCAATGTTTTCACCAGAAACTGCAGCCACACTTAACTCTGTAGCTTTTACTACATTTGATTGAAAAATCAGTCCAGAACCTAGTAAAAATGTTGCAATGGCAACGCCACATACTCCAATACTACGCTTACTAATCCCTTTATTTTTAATCATACAAAACTCCTTTAGCATAAAAACTATACTTAATTCGCTATTATTATAGCAAAAACACAGATATTAATCAATCGTTTTCTTGTCTATTTCATAACTATATAAATAAGCCTCAAAAACTTCTTCATCTGAAATCGTGTCAGAGATGAAGCTACCGTTGCTAGTTCGTTCTGACAAATTCAAGTCTTGCAATCGGCTTTCATAGACAGTTCCTTTGTTGGATTGAACAAGCAGAATTTGATCATTTTCTTCTACTTCCGTACTAAAGAGGTCACCAACGAAGTCTTGCTCGGCAACTGCTCCTGCCAAGAAAATTCGATGTGGTTTGTTTTTCAACTCACGCAAGACTTGTAGCCCTCGTTTGGCACGGCTGGTTGCTGGAATTTCCTCAATAGAAACACGTTTCAAACTTCCACGCTGGGTCAAAAGGTAGAAGGACGAGGTATTACAGATAAAGGCCGATTGGAGGACATCATCTTCTTTCAGGTTCATAGCCTTAACACCTGCAGCCTTGGCACCCACAACCGGAACCTCTTCTATGTTAAAGCGCAGGGCATAACCGTTTCGACTTATCAAGAGAACATCATCTAGTTTAATTGGAGCCACTGCTACAATCTGGTCTGTCTCGTCTTTGAGCTTAGCATACTTGACAGACTTAGACTTGTAGGTCCTCCATGGAGTGAATTCTTTTCGTTCTACACGCTTAATTTGCCCAAGACGAGTCGCAGCAAAATAGGTTGTCCCATCATCAAACTGATCCACTACTTCCACATAAAGGATTTCTTCATTCGTTTCAAAGTTTGTAATGGTCTGGCTCAGATGCTCTCCGATGTCCTTCCAGCGAATGTCTGCCAATTCATGGATTGGTCGATAGATGACATTTCCAAGACTTGTGAACATCAAAAGATGCTGTGTTGTCTTGGCAGATTGAACAAAAATCAAACGATCGTCATCACGTTTGCCAATTTCCTCTAGCGTTGAAGCCGCAAAGGAACGTGGACTGGTACGCTTGATGTAACCTGCCTTGGTCACGCTGACATAGGTATCTTCCTCAGCGATAAGACTAGCTGTATCAATCTCGATTGCTTTCGCAGTGTCTTCTAAAGAACTCAAACGCGGAGTTGCAAATTTCTTCTTGACCTCACGAAGTTCTTTCTTCATAAGATTGTACATAGTACGTTCATCACCGATAATCGCCGCAAGCATGGTAATCTTTTCACGAAGTTCTGCTTCTTCCTCCTGCAAGACAACGACATCCGTATTGGTCAAACGGTAAAGTTGCAAGGTTACGATAGCCTCAGCCTGCTCTTCTGTAAAATCATAGCTGACCTTGAGGTTTTCCTTAGCGTCAGCCTTATTTTCAGAAGCACGGATAAGAGCAATGACTTCATCTAAAATAGAGATGACACGAATCAAACCTTCGACGATATGGAGACGTTTTTCAGCCTTTTCCTTGTCAAAGCGGGAACGCGCCAAAATCACTTCACGACGGTGGGCGATGTAGCTAGACAAGATTGGAACGATCCCAATCTGACGAGGTGTGAAATTATCAATCGCCACCATGTTAAAGTTGTAGTTGATTTGCAGGTCTGTGTACTTAAATAGATAGTTGAGAACAAGCTCCGTATTAGCGTCTTTTTTGAGCTCAATCGCAATACGAAGACCATCACGGTCAGATTCGTCCCGAACCTCAGCAATACCTGCCACCTTGTTATTGACACGAACATCATCGATTTTCTTGACTAGATTGGCTTTATTGATTTCATAAGGAATCTCGGTGATAACGATTTGTTCCTTACCACCTTTGAGCTTTTCAATCTCAGTCTTGGAACGAACAACTACACGCCCTTTCCCAGTTTCATAGGCCTTCTTGATTTCATCACGGCCTTGAATGATTGCTCCTGTAGGGAAGTCTGGCCCAGGCAAGAATTCCATTAGTTTATCCACCTTAGCAGTTGGATGGTCAATCATGTAAACCGCAGCATCAATGACCTCAGCCAAATTATGCGGTGGAATGTCTGTCGCATATCCAGCCGAAATCCCAGTCGAACCATTGACTAAAAGGTTAGGAAAGGCTGCTGGCAGAACAGTCGGCTCTTTCTCGGTATCGTCAAAGTTCCAAGCAAAAGGAACTGTCTTTTTCTCGATATCTTGAAGAAGGTAGCCAGCAATCTCAGACAAACGTGCCTCTGTATAACGCATTGCCGCAGGCGGATCACCGTCCATAGAACCGTTATTACCATGCATTTCAACTAGAATCTCACGGTTTTTCCAGTCCTGCGACATACGAACCATGGCATCATAGATAGAACTGTCACCGTGTGGGTGGAAATTCCCCATGATGTTACCGACAGACTTGGCCGACTTACGGTAGCTCTTGTCAAAGGTATTGCCATCCTTATTCATAGAATAAAGAATACGACGTTGCACCGGCTTCAACCCATCACGAATATCTGGCAAAGCTCGGTCTTGAATAATGTACTTGGAGTAGCGACCAAAGCGCTCTCCCATGATGTCCTCCAGGGACATATTTTGAATGTTAGACATAAGATATAAAGGGACGATTCGGCTTTCCGAAAATTTCTGTAGAAAAATGGGAAATCGATACAGGGTTCAATGAACCCAATTAGATTTCTCTTTTTTCCTAAGTATCAATCCCGTGTTCAGTTACGATAAGTAACCAAACTATCCTTTCTGTAGTTTAATATGTTTAAAATGTGTTGCTTCAGTTAATAAGGAATTTTACACAGTATTTAAGGCGTGTTCAACTCCTTTCAAAGAATGGAGTGTAAATATTATGAAAAAAATATAGGGTGAGTGAATTTCATCCAATTCCTGTATCATCTCTTCCACTTGAAATGTCTATTTTACAAATCCTCGTTTATACTTGATATGACTGGCGATATTGCTATCAACATCTTTCTTATCCCAAAGTTGGAGTTCCCATGGGTAATAAAAATTACTCTTATTTTTAAAATAGATATGAATACCGACATAGCCATCTTTATCACGTAAATACCAGTTTTTTAGTCCGTACAACTCTTGCCAATCATCTAGTTTCTCCATGACTTGAGCTATCTCTTTGGAGCTTAAAATCATACGAGCACCAAAAATATCATTAAGAATGGAATTCACAGGATAGCCCTCTTGACGCTCTGAAAAACGTGTAATTTTATCTAAAATAGACTCAGAAGTTTTGACACGATAAACATAGGCAATATCTTGGACATCCGCTTTCATCAAATAGTCATTAATTGACTCATGTAAATTCAGACGGTAGGACAAAATCGCTTTCGTTGGAACTTTAGAAAAGGTATGCTTGAGATTGATTTTCTCCACCTTACCCGTTTCAAAATAATCTTTAGAATATTCTCGATGAATACGATTAATCTCTGTAATGAGACGTTCCACTTTTTCAATCATGAGTCTCCTCCTCTCGCTTTTTCATTTTTCCAGTTATTCCCAAACTTCTTTACTTTTTCCTCAGCATACTGAATCATCTTCTCAGCTACTTCTCTATCATAGTCAAATCCCATCTTTTGAGCAAGGGACTGAGCTTCTTGGTGAAAAAGTTCCATCGTAGCAAACAAAGACTGAGTGATTTTATCTATACTTGAAAAATCAAGCAAATCTGAGAATTCCTTTTCTTTCTCAGTGGGTAAATAGTTAAAGAGATTCTTGTAATTCTTTCCTATGTCGACTGCTCCCCTATCGCTTGCGACCTGCCAAGCTAAGACCTTCAAGAGTTCTTGCTGACAAATACCGTAGAAATGGTCGGTCGCATAGACAGCTTGCTTGCGACAAATTCCTTTGACCACGTAGGCAGACACCCACCAAAATTCATTACAGGAATTTTTAAAATCTGTCTCACTAGCTGGACTCATCCAGAAACGCTCTAGATTTTGGGAATAGGGGTCAAATAAATGTTCTGGGTCTTCCAAAACAGTGAATCCTGCCTCACTATCCACCCACTCTTGAATGTGTTCTTTGGGGCAGAGAGTCAAATCGATACGATTGCCGTCTTCAAAAAGCATGAGATAGAGACGACGATGGTCAAGAACAACCTCTTGCTCAATAATGCGTTTCCCAAACTGGTCTAGCCAAGATAAATCTGTAATCAGCTCGTCCAGATTCTCTACAACATAGACTACATCATAGTCCTGAAATTCATCTTTTAGGGTCTTTGGATTTGTCCGTGAACCAGACATGGCGACAGTTTCTACTTGTATAGTTTTGGCAGTTTGTAAAATCAGATCTAGCATTTCTGTTTCAGCTCTCATGTTGATACCCATTCATTAAAAACTGACTTAAAACACCGTCGCTTCTTCCAGCGTAAACTTGACATTGTCTTCAATCCACTTACGGCGTGGTTCAACCTTGTCACCCATGAGGACATTGACGCGACGTTCGGCGCGAGCTAGGTCTTCAATTGTGACACGGATGAGGGTACGGGTTTCTGGATTCATAGTTGTTTCCCAGAGCTGGTCCGCATTCATCTCACCAAGACCTTTGTAGCGTTGGAGGGTAGCGCCTTTACCGAACTGCTTGCGGAGTTCTTCTAACTCACCATCCGTCCAAGCATAGGCCACTTCTTCTTTCTTGCCTTTTCCTTTGGACATCTTGTAAAGAGGAGGAAGGGCGATATAGACATGCCCTGCTTCTACTAGCGGACGCATATAGCGATAAAAGAAGGTTAAGAGAAGTGTTTGGATGTGGGCTCCATCTGTATCTGCATCGGTCATGATAATGATCTTGTCATAGTTGGCATCTTCAAGGGAGAAATCAGCCCCCACACCCGCACCTATAGTATAAATCATGGTATTGATTTCTTCATTTTTGAGGATATCCGCCATCTTGGCTTTAGCTGTATTGATAACCTTACCACGAAGGGGCAATATAGCCTGGAACTTGCGGTCACGACCTTGCTTGGCAGAACCACCGGCAGAGTCCCCCTCGACTAGATAGAGTTCATTCTTAGCTGGATTCTTGGACTGGGCAGGTGTTAATTTCCCAGACAATAAGCCCTTGTCTTTTTTATTTTTCTTACCATTCCGGCTCTCATCACGCGCCTTGCGAGCCGCCTCGCGAGCATCACGGGCCTTGATAGCCTTACGAATGAGATTGGAAGCTAACTCCCCATTTTCCATGAGGAAGAAAGTCAACTTATCAGCCACTATTCCATCCACAACAGGACGAGCTAGTGGACTTCCAAGTTTGTCCTTTGTCTGACCTTCAAACTGCAAATGTTCCTCAGGAACTAAGATAGAGAGAACGGCTGCTAGTCCTTCACGATAGTCGGAACCTTCAAGATTTTTATCTTTTTCCTTGAGGAGACTTGTCTTACGCGCATAGTCATTCATAACCTTGGTAATGGCAGACTTAAGTCCTGTCTCATGCGTCCCACCGTCCTTGGTGCGAACGTTATTGACAAAGGACAGAATGTTATCTGAAAATCCATCATTGTACTGGAGAGCGACTTCTACTTGGAAACCATTGTCTTCGCCTTCAAAGTACAGAACTGGTGTCAAGGTTTCCTTGTCTTCGTTGAGGTAAGAAACAAAGTCCTGAACTCCGTTTTCATAATGAAACTCAATCGCTTCATCTGTTCGCTTGTCCGTCAAAGACAAGGTCACATTTTTCAAGAGAAAGGCTGACTCATTGAGACGCTCTGAAATGGTATTGTACTTGAAGTCTGTCGTAGAAAAGATGGTTGCATCAGGCATAAACGTAACTTTGGTACCTGTTTTAGACTTGGGCGCTGTACCGATTTTCTTCAAAGTCGTGACAGGTTTTCCACCATTTTCAAAACGTTGCTTATAGATTGCCCCGTCACGGGTAATTTCAACTTCCAGCCAACTTGAAAGAGCGTTAACAACGGAAGAACCAACTCCGTGGAGACCACCAGATGTCTTGTAGCCCCCCTGACCGAATTTCCCTCCAGCGTGAAGAATGGTAAAGATAACCTCAACTGTTGGGATTCCCATAGCGTGCATACCCGTCGGCATTCCACGACCATGGTCTTGCACAGTCAAACTCCCGTCTTTATTGATGGTCACATCAATACGGTCACCAAATCCAGACAAGGCTTCATCGACTGCATTGTCGACAATTTCCCAGACGAGGTGATGGAGACCTGCCCCATCAGTCGATCCGATATACATCCCTGGACGTTTACGGACGGCATCCAACCCTTCTAACACCTGAATGGCATCATCATTATAATTATTAATATTGATTTCCTTTTTTGACACAAGGAACCTCCTATTCGTTCATCTTTACTATTCTACAGGTTTTCCAAGGATTTTGCAAAATTTTTCTTTCTCCGATGTGACAATTTCAGCAGAGATTCTCTGCCTTTCTTTCCCAATTCATGATATAATAGGAGTATGATTACAATAGTTTTATTAATCCTAGCCTATCTGCTGGGTTCGATTCCGTCTGGTCTCTGGATTGGACAAGTATTCTTTCAAATTAATCTACGCGAGCATGGTTCTGGTAATACTGGAACGACCAATACCTTCCGCATTTTAGGTAAAAAAGCTGGTATGGCGACCTTTGTGATTGACTTTTTCAAAGGAACCCTAGCAACGCTTCTTCCGATTATGTTTCATCTTCAAGGTGTTTCGCCTCTTATCTTTGGACTTTTGGCTGTCATTGGACATACCTTCCCTATCTTTGCAGGATTTAAGGGTGGCAAGGCTGTCGCAACCAGCGCTGGTGTGATTTTTGGATTTGCGCCTGTCTTCTGTCTCTATCTAGCGGTTGTTTTCTTTGGAACCCTCTATCTTGGTAGTATGATTTCGCTGTCTAGTGTCACAGCATCTATCGCAGCCGTCATCGGAGTTCTACTCTTTCCACTTTTTGGTTTTATCCTGAGCAACTATGACCCTCTCTTTATCGCTATTATCCTAGCACTTGCTAGTTTGATTATCATTCGTCATAAGGACAATATCACACGCATCAAAAATAAAACTGAAAATTTGGTTCCTTGGGGATTGAACCTAACCCACCAACATCCTAAAAAATAAAACGCCAGTTTGAACAGAACTGACGTTTTTTTGTATGCTTATTTTGATTTGATATAGTTGATACCATCTGCCTTTGGTGCGACTGCTTTTCCAAAGAAGGCTGCCAAGACAAGAATTGTCAAAACATAAGGTGCGATTTGAAGGTAAACCGCAGGAACTCCTTGTAGGAATGGCAATTGAGAACCGATAACAGCTAAACTTTGTGAAAGTCCAAAGAAGAGACTAGAAAGCATGGCTCCGATTGGATTCCATTTCCCAAAAATCATCGCAGCAAGGGCGATAAATCCAGGTCCAACAATAGTAGTCACTGAGAAGTTAACTGAAATTGATTGGGCATAAATCGCTCCGCCAATTCCACCTAGGAAACCTGAAATAATAACCCCTAAATATCTCATCTTGTAGACATTGATTCCCAAGGTATCCGCTGCTTGAGGGTGTTCACCGACAGAGCGAAGACGAAGACCAAAACGAGTCTTAAAGAGGATAAACCAAGCAAGGAATGAGAAGGCAATCGCGATATAACCTAGCAGACTTGTTGATTTGAAGAAGATATCACCAATCACTGGGATATTTGCCAAGACTGGGAAATCAAAGCGACCAAAAGTCTGACTTAGGTTGTCAGTTTGTCCTTTGTTATAAAGAACTTTCACTAAGAAAACAGCCAAGGCTGGTGCCATCAAGTTCAATACCGTACCGCTGACAACATGGTCTGCACGGAAATGAACCGTCGCTGCTGCGTGGATGATGGAGAAGATACCTCCAACCAATCCTGCTACAAGCAAGGATAGCCATGGAGTTGCTGCTCCAAATTGTTCTGCAAATTCAAGGTTAAAGACAACTCCAGAAAAGGCACCCATAACCATAATTCCTTCAAGGCCGACGTTTACCACACCACCACGTTCAGAGAAAACACCACCAATACTTGTAAAGATGAGGGGCGCTGAGTAAATCAGCATAGAAGACACCAAGAGGGTGAGCAAGGTTGTAATAGACATCTTTACTTACCTCCTTTAACTTGTTTTTTCGGTTTGACAAAGCGTTCGATAAGGTAATGAACACTGACAAAGAAGATAATAGACGCCGTTACAATGCTGACAAGCTCAGACGGTACCTGCGCTGCATTCATACCAGGGGCTCCAACTTGGAGAACACCAAATAAGAAGGCTGCAAAGAGAATACCAATTGGTGAGTTGGCCGCAAGCAGACTAACCGCCATCCCGTTAAATCCGACAGCCAATGACGCCCCCTGAACATAGACGTTCTGGAAGGTTCCAAGCCCTTCAACAGCTCCACCAAGACCTGCCAAGGCACCTGATATAATCATTGATAGGATAATCGTTCGTTTGGCAGAAATACCAGCATATTCTGAAGCATGTGGATTAAGACCAACTGCACGAATTTCAAAACCAAGAGTTGTTTTCTTGAGCATAAACCAAATAACTGCAACGGCAATGATGGCAAAGAAAATACCAATATTCATCCGCGAGTTACCAGTCAACTCAGACAACCAAGGTGTCTGGTAGGTTGCATTAGCCCCAACACGAATCGTAGAATCTGTACTTTGCATGAAGTCTTTAGGGAAGGCATGGATAAAGGCATTTCCTACATACAAGACAATGTAGTTCATCATGATGGTGACGATAACCTCTGACGTCCCTAGATAGGCTCTAAGAATACCCGGAATCGCTCCAACAATCCCACCAGCAATCAGGGCAATCACGATGGTTGCTAGAATCATCAAGGGACGTGGCATATCTGGATGCGACAAGGCAAACCAACCATTAAGAATCCAACCAGCCAAGGCCTGACCAGGAAGCCCGACATTAAAGAAACCTGCACGACTGGCAACAGCAAAACCAAGACCAATCAAGACCAAAGGCCCCATAGCACGGAAGATTTCTCCAATCCCACGCAAGCTACCAAAGGCTGTGTAGAACAATTCTTCGTAGCCCCAAATAGCATCATAACCGAAGATCCACATGACAATGGCTCCGAGTAAAATTCCTAGGAAGACAGAAATCAAGGGAACCGAAATTTGTTGTAATTTTTTAGACATCACTCTTCTCCTTTCCCAAGTTTCCACCAGCCATCAAGACACCAAGTTCTTGTTTATTGGTTGTTTCTGGTGACACAATACCTTGAATCTTACCATCGTGGATAACGGCAATGCGGTCTGAGACGTTTAAAATCTCATCCAATTCGAAGCTGACAACAAGGACAGCCTTGCCATTATCACGCTCTTCAATCAAGCGCTTGTGGATATATTCAATGGCACCGACATCCAACCCACGAGTTGGCTGGCTGACGATAAGGAGATCAGGATCTCGATCAATTTCACGAGCAATAATTGCTTTTTGTTGATTTCCTCCTGAGAGTGCCGCTGCAGGAACAAATTCACTGGCAGCACGAACATCGAACTCTTCCATTAGCTTTTTAGCATAAGAAGTGATATTTGAATAGTTCAAAATTCCATTTTTACTATGTGGTTCTTTGTAGTAGGTTTGAAGAGCAATATTTTCAGAAATCATCATTTCCAAAATCAAACCATCACGGTGACGGTCTTCTGGAACGTGCCCAACACTCAACTCTGTAATCTGACGTGGGTGCAAGCCTACAATTGAATCTCCTTTTAGCTCAATGCTACCAGATTCAACCTTGCGAAGACCTGTGATGGCTTGAATCAGTTCAGACTGACCATTTCCATCAATTCCCGCAATCCCAACAATCTCTCCAGCACGAACATCCAAGGACAGATTTTTCACAGCTGGGACACCACGGTTTTCATTGACCACCAAATCTTTGATTGACAAGACCACTTCTTTTGGTTGAGAGGCTTGTTTCTCTGTTTTAAAGGAAACAGAACGTCCTACCATCATTTCAGCCAAATCTGCATTGGTAGCCCCTGCAATTTCGACGGTTTCAATGGATTTCCCGCGACGGATAACTGTAACGCGGTCAGAAACTGCACGAATCTCGTCCAACTTGTGGGTGATCAAGATAATTGATTTCCCTTCTTTGACAAGATTTTTCATAATAGCCATCAACTCATCAATTTCTGATGGAGTCAAGACAGCCGTCGGTTCGTCAAAGATAAGGATATCAGCCCCCCGATAAAGGGTTTTTAAAATTTCTACACGTTGTTGGGCTCCAACTGAGATGTCTGCCACCTTAGCAGAAGGGTCTACAGATAAGCCATAACGTTCAGAAAGAGCCTTGATTTCTTTGCTAGCTCCAGCGATATCTAGCACACCATTTTTAGTTAATTCACTACCTAAAATGATGTTTTCAGCCACTGTGAAGGCTTCTACCAACATAAAGTGCTGGTGAACCATTCCAATTCCTAAGCTAGCTGCTTTAGATGGGGAGTCGAGGTTGACAACTTGATCGTTGACCACAATTTCACCACTAGTTGGTTCAAGAAGTCCTGCTAACATGTTCATGAGCGTGGACTTTCCAGCCCCATTTTCTCCTAAAAGTGCATGAATTTCACCTTTTCGTAGGTGCAGGTTGATGTTGTCGTTGGCAACAAATTCACCAAACACCTTAGTAATATCACGCATCTCAATGACATTTTCGTGTGCCATGTGCTCTTCCTTTCAGAGTCTTATTTTATTTCAATAAAACTTACTAATTTTTCTAGTAGCAAGCTTTACTGAGACAAAATGACTTTGTCTCAACTCTTAAAAAAGCGGCCAAGGGCCGCTTCCTAAGAAATGACTTCCATCCATTATTTTTCAGGAACTTTTACGCTTCCATCAAGGATTTTAGCTTTAGCAGCTTCAACAGCTTTTTTACCTTCTTCTGAAAGGTTTGTTACTGCCAAGTCAACCCCTTTATCTTTCAATGAGTAAACGATTACTTGACCGCCAGGGAATTCACCTTTTTCTGCCTTGTTAGAAATATCTTTTACAGTTGTACCAACTTGTTTCAAAGTAGATACAAGAACAAAGTTTGATTCTTTACCATCTTTAGAAGTGTATTTACCTTCTGCTACTTGGTCACGGTCAACACCGATAACCCAAACTTTTTCATTTTCAGGACGGCTTTCGTTAAGTGATTTTGCTTCTGCAAAGACACCTGCACCTGTTCCACCTGCTGCTTGGTAAACAACGTCCGCACCAGCTGCGTATTGTGCTGCTGCAATTGTTTTACCTTTAGCAGCATCACCAAATGAACCAGCATAGTCAACTTGTACTTTGATAGATGGATCTACTGACTCAACACCAGCTTTAAATCCAGCTGCAAAACGTGAGATAACTTCAGACTCAATACCACCTACAAAACCAACTTGTTTTGTTTTAGTTGTTTTAGCTGCTGCAACACCTGCAAGGTAAGCAGCTTCGTTATCAGCAAATGTTACGCTAGCAACGTTCTTTTGATCTTTAATCACATCATCAATCAAGACATAGTTGATATCAGTGTGCTCTTTTGCTGCATCTTTAACTGCATTATTAAGGGCAAAACCAACACCGAAGATTAGGTTGTAACTTCCAGCCGCTTGTTGCAAGTTGTTAGCATAGTCAGCCTCACTTGTTGATTGGAAGTAAGTAAAACCTTTATCTTTTGAAAGATTGTGTTCTTTACCCCAGTCTTGCAAACCTTCCCAAGCTGATTGGTTGAATGATTTGTCATCAACACCACCAGTATCAGTGACGATTGCTGCTTTTGTCTTCACATCTGAAGATGAAGCTGCGTTACGAGCAGAGCGGTTACCACATGCAGCAAGTCCAACTGCTGCCACTGCAACTAGACCAAGGCCTAGCCATTGTTTCTTGTTCATTACTGAACCTCCTAAATAAAATGTGCAACGATGTTGCAAGTATGGATTGGTTGGTCACAAGGACCGTGCCACTCAGAGAGCGACTCAGACTAGTTTAAGTCTGTAAAAGAGTATGGAAGTAATTCCCCGACCGTCATCTCGACCGTCGATTTATCTTTTGCGACTAAAGTCACTTTTAGATCTTGTTCAAAAAATTCAGCCATCACTTGGCGACAAGCACCACATGGTGAAATTGGTTTTTCAGTCTGTCCATAGACAATCAATTCTGAAAATTCTCTTTGACCTTCGGAAACTGCTTTAAAAATGGCTGTTCTCTCACCGCAATTGGTCAAAGGGTAGCTAGCATTCTCGATATTGACACCAGTATAAATATTACCATCCTTCGCCACTAGAACAGCTCCGACTGGAAAATGAGAATAGGGTACATAGGCTTGCTTGCTGGTTTCAATTGCTAGTTCAATCAACTCAGTAGTCGCCATCTGCCAATTCTCCTTTTAAAATAGCTACACCAGCTGACGTTCCGATACGGGTCGCACCTGCTTCGACAAAGGCAAGAGCATCTGCATAAGAACGAGCTCCACCAGCTGCCTTGACTCCCATATCTGGTCCAACAGTTTCGCACATTAATGTAACATCTGCTACCGTAGCACCACCAGTTGAAAAGCCAGTAGATGTTTTAACGAAATCAGCTCCCGCTTTTTGGGCTAATTGACAAGCCACAACTTTTTCTTGGTCAGTCAGAAGGCAAGCTTCAATAATGACTTTAACCAACTTGTCACCACTTGCTTCCACTACTGCGCGAATATCAGATTCAACCAAATCAAAATTACCCGATTTGAGAGCTCCAACATTGATCACCATATCAATCTCATCTGCACCATTTTGGATAGCTTCCTTTGTTTCAAAAGCTTTGACGGCTGAAGTTGTTGCTCCCAAGGGAAAACCAACTACAGTACAGACCTTGACATCTGTACCTTCAAGCCCTTTTTTAGCATGTTCAACCCAGGTCGGATTAACGCAAACACTGGCAAAATCATACTCCCTAGCCTCAGACAACAAACAATCAATTTGATTTTCTGTCGCATCTTGTTTTAAAAGCGTATGATCGATATATTTATTTAATTTCATATTCGGATTCTCCTGCAGTTTATGAGATGATTTCTATAATTTCTCGTAAACTTTGCACCCTGTCATTTATTTTAACATATTTTTGAAAATCTGTAACTAGCTGAGGAGAAATTTTTCCATTTGTGTATACTTTTGCAACAATTTCTCCCTTTTGAACGGAGTCGCCAACCTTCTTTTCAAAAACAATTCCAGTTTCATAGTCCAAGGCATCAGACTTGACTGCACGGCCTGCCCCCAGTCTCATAGCATAAAGTCCAAATTCCATAGCTGGAAGAGCTGAGACAATACCCGTTTCCTGAGCAGGGATATCCACTACATGGGCAACATTGACAGGCCGATAGAGATCTTCCAATTCTCCACCTTGGGCTTGGACCATCTCCTCAAACTTAGCCAGTGCCTTACCATTTTCAAGATGTTGCCGAACTTCCTCCACTGTCTTGTCCACATTAGCCAAACCAAGCATGATTTGTGCCAATTCGCATATAAAATGGGTAATATCCTGACGACCTTGACCTTGTAAAATCTCCAGTGCTTCAAGGATTTCCAGACGATTTCCAATAGCTCGTCCCAAGGGCTGACTCATATCCGTAATGACTGCAACTGTTTTACGGCCTACTGCTTTCCCTAAATCCACCATGGTTTGAGCCAGTTCACGCGCCTCATCAACCGTCTTCATGAAGGCACCCTCACCGACAGTCACGTCTAGCAAAATAGCATCCGCTCCTGCCGCAATTTTCTTGCTCATCACCGAACTCGCAATCAAAGGAATCGTATCAACAGTTGCGGTCACATCACGGAGGGCGTAAAGAAGCTTATCAGCTTTAACCAGCTGGTCTGATTGCCCAATGACAGATACTCCAATGTCCTGCACCTGACAAATAAAATCTTCTTGACTACGTTCTACTTGATAGCCCTTAATGGACTCCAATTTATCAATTGTTCCACCAGTATGGCCGAGACCACGACCACTCATTTTAGCTACAGGCACACCAAAGCTAGCAACAAGGGGAACCAAAATCAAGGTTACCTTATCACCAACACCACCCGTAGAATGCTTGTCAACCTTAATCCCATCAATAGCAGATAAGTCAAACTCTTGACCAGTCTTGACCATATTCATAGTCAAATCTGAGATTTCTCGTGTCGTCATTCCTTTGAAATAAACAGCCATAGCAAAGGCAGACATCTGATAATCAGGGACAGTTCCTGACACATAGCCTTCTACCAGCCATTCAATTTCACTCGAAGTCAGTTCTTGACCATCTCGTTTCTTTTGGATTAAATCAACTGCTCTCATTCTTTCACACTTCTAAGGATATAGTACCCCTTATCTTTTTTGACGACTTCACAATTGCCAAACACCTCTTCCATCTTGGACTTGGCACTTGGAGCCCCTTGTTTTTTCTGGATAACGATTGTTAAATCCCCACCAGTTTCCAAGAAATCTTTGCTTTTCTCAATGATTTCATGAACCACTTGCTTGCCCGCACGGATAGGGGGGTTGGAAATGACATGGTCAAATGTGCCTTCTACTTGTTCATAGATATTGGACTGGAAAATAGTCGCTTCTACTTTATTTCGTTCAGCATTTTGTCGCGCCAAATCCAAGGCACGATTATTGATATCGACCATGGTCGCCTGAACTCCAAAAGCCTTAGCCAAGGACAAGCCTAAAGGCCCGTAACCACAGCCTACATCAAGGACAGTCTCTCCTTGGTTGACCTCAAGACACTTGAGCAAGAGTTGACTGCCAAAGTCAATCATTTTCTTGCTAAAAACACCCGCATCCGTCAAAAAGGTCATGTTTTCTCCCAACAAGTCCACTCTCAACTCATGAATGTCGTGAGCAGCGTCAGGATTCTCTGCATAATACATTTTACTCATGAAACTATTTTACCATAATTTGACTTAAATTGTAAATCGTTTACAAATTGATAATAAAACGAAAAAGACTGAAGAAACCTAGTCAAGAAGACCTTTTCTTCAATCTCTTTCAACACTTATAAATAATAAGCCATTTAGAACTAGAAATATCATAATCAGGATAAAACAACAAATTTATCATCTATAATCAGGCTCATTTTTATGACTATTGCTTAACCTTCAAATACTTTATTATCAACAAAATTCCCAACAGGATGTTTAGATAAAAGCCCAACTGATACGTTTTTGTCAGGAATTCCAAACTTGTCCAAAGTCGTATCAAATCTTCTAGTGACATGCGGAAGAAATAACCCTCTGTAGCAATCCATAGAACTAAGAAGAAATAACTACCAGCAGCAAGCCATTTCGTCCACCGTTTTTTTAGGAAGAAAGCAATCAAGAGCGAACAGATAAAGACAGCTGTTACAATGGCATGTTCCATCAAAAAAGTAAAACCGTAATAGGTTTCCACAAAACGTCTACCATTATCCGCATTCGCTCCTTTTATAAAAGGTAAGGCAAAACTTAAAATAAAACAGAGTTCCAATATATAACTTTTTAAGATTTTCATGACACACCTCCTATAAGTTGTGAACTAAAAATTCCCCTTTATTAGCTTATAAATCAGCAGAAACTCTCTCCTACTTCATCAATAAATTGTTCAGTCTCTATCTACCCCTATTATACAATATTGGCTTAGCAACATCAAGAAACCGCTTTATTTTTTTAGCTTTTTATGGTATGATAGACAAAATATCTAGGGGAAAACAAATGACCAACGAATTGTTACATTTTGAAAAAATCAGTCGCCAGACTTGGCAATCTTTACATCGAAAGACAACACCTCCTTTGACAGAAGAGGAATTAGAATCCATCAAGAGTTTTAATGACCAGATTAGTTTACAAGATGTTACCGATGTCTATCTTCCACTAGCACACCTCATTCAGATTTACAAACGCACTAAGGATGATTTGGCATTTTCAAAAGGAATTTTCCTCCAACGTGAAAGCAAATCTCAACCTTTTATCATTGGGGTTTCTGGGAGTGTTGCCGTTGGAAAATCCACTACAAGTCGCCTACTGCAAATCCTACTATCCCGTACGCTTACAGATGCTAGGGTTGAGTTGGTAACAACTGATGGATTTCTCTATCCCAACCAGACCTTGATTGAGCAGGGGATTTTAAATCGCAAGGGATTTCCTGAAAGCTATGATATGGAAGCACTCCTCAACTTCTTGGATCGCATCAAAAATGGACAAGATGTGGATATTCCTGTCTATTCTCATGAAGTCTATGACATTGTTCCTGAGGAAAAGCAAAGCGTCAAAGCTGCTGACTTTGTAATTGTTGAGGGGATTAATGTCTTTCAAAATCCACAAAACGAGCGTCTCTATATCACTGACTTCTTTGACTTTTCCATCTATGTTGATGCTGCAGTGGATGACATCGAAAGTTGGTATCTTGACCGTTTCTTGAAAATGCTGAGCCTAGCCCAAAACGACCCTGACAGCTACTACTATCGTTTTACACAAATGCCGATTGGGGAGGTGGAATCCTTTGCCCATCAGGTCTGGACCAGTATCAATCTCACAAATCTACAAAATTATATTGAACCAACCAGAAATCGTGCAGAAGTGATTCTTCATAAAACAAAGAACCATGAAATCGATGAAATTTACTTAAAAAAATAATTTTCCCTTGTCAAAACGTAAGTTTTCAGATATAATGGTATAGTTAGTAAATATGGAGGTAAGAACATTGGCAAACATTAAATCAGCTATCAAACGCGCTGAATTGAACGTTAAACAAAACGAAAAGAACTCAGCTCAAAAATCAGCTATGCGTACTGCTATCAAAGCTTTCGAAGCAAACCCATCTGAAGAACTTTTCCGTGCTGCTAGCTCAGCTATCGATAAAGCAGAAACTAAAGGTTTGATTCACAAAAACAAAGCAAGCCGCGACAAAGCTCGTCTTTCAGCTAAACTTGCTAAATAAGAAACAGTCCATAGAGGCTGTTTTTTTGTCCTCAAATAGGGAAGGTATGAAATGAAAATCGCAATTATCGGATATTCTGGTGCTGGTAAGTCAACGCTAGCTGAAAAGTTATCTCTCTACTACTCCATCCCAAAACTTCACATGGATACACTCCAATTTCAACCTGGTTGGCAAGACAGTGACCGCGAATGGATGTTGACCGAGATGAAAAGCTTTCTCACCAAGCATGACGCTTGGGTCATTGATGGGAATTATTCTTGGTGTTTCTATGAGGAAAGAATGCAGGAAGCTGATCAAATCATCTTTTTAAACTTCTCTTCTTGGAATTGTTTGCTAAGAGCCTTTAAGCGCTATTTAAAATACAGAGGAAAAGTGAGAGAAAGTATGGCTAAGGGATGCCCCGAGCAATTCAACTGGGAATTTATTCGTTGGATTCTCTGGGATGGTCGAACAAAAAATGCTAAGGATAGATACCAATACTTAAACAATACTTACTCAGAAAAGATGCGTATTCTCCATTCTCAAGCAGAGATTGATTGTTTTTTGCGATCTTTAAAAAAGTAAACAATATAGTAGCATTTCATTAAAATCAGCATGTACTGATTGACTAAAAAAGGAAGTTTTTCATCCATAAAGTCTTCCTTTTTTCCTTTTATTCAACAATTAAAAATAACTCGAGCAATTTATATAGTAAATTGAAACTAAAACAGTACACTACAACTGCTAAAACATTTTTAGAAATTAATTTATACTCAATGAAAATCAAAGAGCAAACTAGGAAGCTAGCCGCAGGCTGTACTTGAGTACGGTAAGGCGACGCTGACGTGGTTTAAATTTGATTTTCGAAGAGTATTAACTTTCCTAATTGATTTGATCACATCTTATTTCAATCTACTATAAATCAACAATAAAATTCCCCTAGAAATGAAAAGAATCTTGTTCATAGTTTCTGAGTTCGTGATACAAAAAAACTGAAGGAAGTATAGTCCTACTTCTTTCAGTTTTTTATTGTCTCAATTTAGAAAAAACTTCTCCAATCTTACCTTCGATAACTAAATCAGCTTGGCTGTCTTGAGGAGTGCTGGACTTGTTGATAACGACAAGATTTGACCCTGAAAAATAATTGATTAGGCTAGCTGCAGGGTAAACAACTAAGGAAGTTCCACCAATAATCAACAAATCTGCTTGCTGAATGGCTCGAGCTGCGCGACTAAATACATCCATATCTAGCGCTTCCTCATAAAGGGTCACGTCAGGTTTGACCACCTTGCCACAATCTAAGCAGTAAGGAACTGGACCTTCAAGTTCCAAAAAGGCAGTCAAATCATAAAAGCGATGACAGCCCAAACAATAATTACGATCTGCACTACCATGCAGTTTCAAAACTTTCTGAGATCCTGCCATTTCATGGAGACTATCGATATTTTGCGTCACAATCGCCTTTAATTTACCTGTTTTTTCCAACGACGCTAGATAATCATGTGCTAAATTCGGCTTGGCATCAGGATAGACCAGATACTTTTTGTAGAAATCAAAAAAATCCTCTGGATAGCGCTCAAACATAGTGCGTGAAACCAGTTGCTCGGCAGTAAAATGGCGACCTAGTTTCAGACTATATATACCATCTGAACTACGAAAATCTGGAATATTAGACTCTGTAGAAACCCCTGCACCACCGAAAAAGACAATGCTCTGACTTTGATCAATAATACCTTGTAATTGTTCAATCTTATCCATTTTGTACTCCTAGGAATTTTCAAGTTAAAAAGTTGAAAGTCTTGACTTCTTGTCAACTTGGCTTCCAACTTTATTTGATTATGATTTAGATATTAAAATGACTAGTCTCGGTCCTTTGACACCATTAGGATTTCTTCAATTTCCTTATTCTTGCCTATTTCAGGATTGATTCATTGTTGATAGTTATCATTTTGAGAACAAGAGAAATCATTCTGAATATAGCTTACCTTTAGTCTGCAATCAAGGTTTCCAAACCAACCTTCATCATATCAGTGAAGGTGTTTTGGCGTTCTTCTGCGGTTGTATCTTCATCTGGATTGACCAAACTATCTGAAATAGTCATAATAGCTAAAGCATCAACATGGTGTTGAGCAGCAAGATAGTAAAGAGCCGCTGCTTCCATTTCCACAGCCTTGACTCCCCATTTACCAAGTTCGATGTTCTTTTCAAAGTAGTTTGAGTAAAAGACATCAGATGATAAAACGTTCCCAACATGGGTTGTCATACCGAGTTCTTTGGCGATATGGTAGGCCTTATCCAACAAATCAAAGCTAGCTATTTGTGGGAAATCGTACTGTGGCCAGTCATTACGGACGATGTTTGAGTTAGTTGCAGCTGCCTGCGCCAAAACCAATTCACGAACGTGGACATCTTCATTCAAAGAACCCGCAGTTCCCACACGGATTAATTTTTTCACACCGTAGTCAACAATCAACTCACGCGCATAAATCGAAATAGATGGCATTCCCATACCAGTTCCCATGACAGATACACGATGACCCTTGTAAGTACCAGTGTAACCAAACATGTTACGAACTTCGTTAAAGCAAACAGCATCTTCAAGAAAATTCTCAGCGATAAATTTCGCACGAAGAGGATCCCCAGGAAGAAGAATTTTATCAGCAATTTCACCCTGCTTAGCAGCAATATGGATAGACATAATTAAGATATAAAGGGCGACAGAGAACAAAGTAAAAATAGGAAACTGACGACGCATCGCAGATGCTAGACAGTTTATCTTTTTTACACAGTTCTCCGCCCGTATTCAGTTCAGCAAATACGGTTTACCCATCCTTTCTTTATTTTATGAAGATTAGAGAGCGACAAGAAAACGACTGAAAATTAGGAATCTGACGAGAAATCAGGATTTCTCGTCAGATTATCTATTTTCCGAGTTTTCCGCTCGTGTTCAAATTAGAACACTTCACTCTACCTTTCTGTTTTATTTTTTTCTCTCATAGAAAGCTACCTGAATTCTGTTCAAAATCAGCTAGTACTTTCCTTATAAGCTAGACAACCTAACTGTCATTGTATCATCAGATTATAAGACATCGTCATCACTCACCTTAGAATTCAATGTTGTTCCCCAGTGAGTGATTTTTCGATGGGCTTGTGCAAGAATTGGTCTATTATCATAGATTGTTTGCCATCTATTCAAAAAAAGACCAGTTCTTTTCTCAATCTTAATTCGAAGATTGCGCATATTAGACTTAATTGGGAGATTGAGGATAGAGCCTGCGATCTGATTGCGCCCATTCCCTTCCCAAGAACGACTTCGGACAACTGATTGACCATTTTTATCTACTGTAACTTCTTCCCACGATATTGAATAACGTGCAATGTAAGCGCCACTATGTTGGATAGTTAGGGTCTTATCTTTTACAGGAGTGTAGTTTAACAATTGTACAGGCTTAGAAGTTTGAGTATTTGCATTATTTTTAGCTACAAATCGAAAAACCTCTACTTCTGCAAGGCTGAGAGCTTGATTTTTTTGACGCAATTGAATGCGAACACGGCGACCTAATTTACCATTCAACTGGAGATCTAAACTGCTTCCTTCTAAACGAGAAACATATTGTCTAGCAACTTCTGTCCCTTTTTCATCATATAAAATCACATCAAAGTCTGAGAGACGTTTAGAAAGTTCTCCATCCCCACGATTATAAAGTCGGACAAGCCAACCTGTTCCGTACGACCTAAATCAACTTCCCACCAAGGTTGATTTTCAAACTTAGTATGAGTGATAGATTGCTGGCTATAATTACTATTGGTATTACCATCTAGAGCACGACTAGCATCTCCTCCAAATTCGGTAGAGCTTTGACGTGCTTGTTTTTTCCAAGCAATATTTTCAGCACGAAAAACCTGAACTTCTGCAAGACTGAGAGCGTTATATCCATCTAACTCAATGCGTACAAAACGAGCTTTCTTATAATCAATTGAAATCTGAGCGGAACTATCTCGCAAGTATGCAATGCGCTTTCTTTCAATTTCTTTTCCAAAACTATCCAAAAGAATCACATTAAAATTAGTCAGTCTATCTTGAGCAGCATCTGTTCGATTGTAAATATTAATCTGGCGAATCGTTTCTTCCTTGTCTAAATCGACTTGCCACCAAGGTTTTGATTGAAAATCTGTATGAGTGACAGAATTATGTCCGTAATTTCCATCTAATTTCCCATCAACTGCTCTTCTAGCATCTCCTCCAAAAGCTGTCGAACTTTGAGTTACTCGTTTTCCTAGAGCTATATTTTCAAGAGGTTCAACACTTGGTTGACTAGATGACAGAGGGACTTGTTGTTTCTTAAAGAAATAGACTTTGTCCAATTTTTGATCACGATATCCCTGTTTATCAAGCGTATCACGTTTTCCAATATTAAAATTCGGGATAGCATTCATTCTACTTTCAAAATAACCACGCGAACGGTGTTTGAAACTAGAGTTACCTGTAAAAGTTACAATATCATTATCATTACGAATCAAAGATGTCACAACATTATCATTATCTACTACATAATGTTTTATTTTTCCAGATAAAGCCAACTTACGACTTTCTAATCCTACATCCCAGAAACCATTTTTAGCATTCCAAATAGTTCGAGAAGTAATGACTTTAGGAGCGCTAAATGTCGTAACTTTTTTCAAAACATTATTATAAAAAGTAGGATATTTTTGATAAGCTTCAACTGCCGCTATTTGAGCTAAGTAGCCTCCCAGCGAATGACCTGTCATATACAGATTGGTGATACTGGAATCCTGCGCCAGTTCTTTTACAACATTACGGATATCATCCGCTTGTGCAGGTTTATTTCCACCAAATAAAACAAAATCTGCACTTAAATCCTTGGCGTCATTAACTCGCGTTCCACGAATAGCCAACATTTGAACCGTATTGTCTTTTAAATAAGGAAGATCACTCTTAGTTTCAAACAAGAAAGCATCCAAACCACTTGCTGTATGATAAGCCTTTTTCATCTTCCAAAATGGGGCTAACTCATTGTGCATCATTTTATATTCTTGACGATCAAGATAGAGACTTGGAAAAGGATTTTTATGATCTAGAATTTTTTCAATGTAATCATCATCACGATAAGCCAACTCCATAAAAAGGAGAGAATCACGATCTGTGACATACCATTGTTTCTTGTTATCATCTTCTCCGTCTTCTAGTCCGTCTCCATCACTATCTGCTAGTAATGGATGGCTATGGTAACCTAAATAGTCTTTCCCATCTTTATTGTAAATATACAATTCATCCTTATTTTTGATTCCATCATGATCATCATCACCATCAGGATCTAAAAATTTTCCACCGTATAAAGAATTATCTACAAGATCCTTCTCTACATGGAGTTCACCTTTAGAAATTTTGACAAAGTCTGCCTCTGTTACTGGACGAGAATTTTTCGGCTCATCCTTTAGAATTTCCTCTTTCTTCAATTCCTCATGAGGCACAGCAGATTCTTTCTTATATAATTCTTCTCCTGCTTTTTCTTTTCCATGTGTAACAACTTCTTTTGTTTCTAAAGTTGATTGAGTAGCTGTAGCTTTCTCCTCTGTAATAGATACTTCCTGTTTTTTATCAGTGTTTTCTTTTACGGGACTATCCTTTGCTACTACTGATACAGAGCCTTCATTTTTCAGACCATGATTTCCTTCATTGGCAGAAACACCTGTTGGTACTATAAAAGCAAAACCAACTGCTACAGATACAACTCCGATACTTAATTTTTTTATGCCAAAACGCATAATTTGTTGACCAATTTTCATTTATACATATATCTTTCTTTTATTTTTTTCACCCTCTTTACCAACAATATTCTCCAATCAGCTAATCTCCTTTAGCATCACGATTTCATTTTTATACTTTGTTAGCAAGGATTTGAAGAGGTTTATAAAAGTATAGGAACCTCATTCATTTTTCATATTATAATTCTATATAGAAGTTAAGTATTTCATTCATCTTCTACTTTATAGAGAAGTTTTCACACTTATTTTTCTTTCTCATAGTGCTGCAAGAATCGCTTTCAGCAAGCCTTTGAAATCGCCTTTGACACGTTCAGTCACTTCTACAACTTCTTCGTGGTTGAGTTCTTCTTGGAAGCCTGCAGCATGGTTAGTAATACATGAAATACCGAGAACTTTCAAGCCAGAGTGGGCTGCCACAATAACTTCAGGAACAGTCGACATACCAACTGCATCTGCTCCCAATGTCTTATAGGCACGAATCTCTGCTGGTGTCTCATAAGTCGGACCAGTTACACCGATATAGACACCTTCATCAAGCTTGATACCAAGTTTCTTAGCCACTTCATGGGCAGTAGCACGGTATTCTGGTGTGTAGGACTTAGACATATCTGGGAAACGAGGTCCAAAATCATCCAAGTTTTCACCCATTAATGGGTTTTTTCCCGTCATATTGATATGGTCTGAGATAGCCATCAAAGTACCAGGACCAAAGCTAATACCACCAGCTGCATTGGTTACAATGACACCTTCACATCCGAGAACTTTCATCACACGAACTGGGAAAGTCACGACTTCCAGAGAATTTCCCTCGTAGAAATGGAAGCGACCTTGAAGAGCCAAGACCTTGCGACCTGCCAGTTCACCATATACCAATTTACCAGCGTGACCAACTACTGTTGAACGGCCCCAGTTTGGAATCTCAGCATAGTCTACTACAACTGGATTTTCGATTTCTTCTGCAAGTTCTCCAAGTCCTGACCCAAGGATTAGACCGAACTCAGGCGCTTGGATTCCCTTTTCTTTCAGGAAAGCAGCTGTTTCATTGATTTTGTCTAAAAATGTCATTGTGTGTCTCCTTTTTATTTTTTAGCAATTGACCGATTTTGTCAAAAGTTTTTGCATTGCGAATGGTAATGTGGCGATAGAAAGGCATCTTGAGCAGGTGCTTATGATAGGCAGTCTTAGAGTAGGATTCTTCAGAAAATTTCCCCCAGAAAATCCCAAGTTTTCCAAAATGAAGCACTTCATCTTTCAGCTCTAAACTTTTAACCGTCTCGATGACTTGCTCCACATCCAAGCCCTCAGTGTAAAAGAGGACGTCTTTTCGTGCCAAGTCTTTGTTCCACCAAGCTGGTAGCTTTTCAAGTTCTTCTTCATAGTCTTCTTGACTCAGTAAAGAAAAACTTTGAATAAATGAATAATGGACTTCAAAGAAAACTTCTAATTTTTCAACTAATTGAGCTTTGGGGTCTATCGAAGTGAAGAAAATATTGCCACTGTTGATGTAGCTTTCAACCTTTTCCAGTCCCAACTCTGTCAGTTCTTGGCGAAGTTGCGCCATGACAACTTTATTTTTCCCACCTACATTAATGCCCCGAACAAGTAAAGCATAGCGTTTCATCTTACACCAATTTATCTAAGAAACTTTCCCCAATCATGGCAGTTTCAACACCAAAGTTATCCGCAACTGTCGCTGAGATATCTGCAAAATGTCCGACTGGAATAACACCATTTCCTTTAAAGGCAGGGCTGTAGGCCAACAATGGAATATATTCACGAGTGTGGTCTGTTCCTGCGTAAGTTGGGTCATTGCCATGATCCGCAGTAATCAAGAGTAGGTCATTTTCTCGCATAGCTGCGATAATTTCAGGTAAGCGTTCATCAAACTCATGCAAGCAATCACGGTAACCATGAGCATTGCGGCGGTGACCGTAAAGGGCATCAAAGTCAACCAAGTTTGTGAATGAGAATCCTTTTTCAAACTCAGTAAGTGCCATAGTCTTCAATAGTGTATCAATTCCGTGGCTGTTTGACTTATTGTGTCCCATGTCATGGTTGATACCAGCACCGTTAAAGATATCGTTGATTTTACCAACAGCGTAAGTATCGATACCAGCCTCGTTCAATTTATCCAAAACAGTCGGTGCAAATGGAGATACTGCCAAGTCACGACGGTTTGCTGTGCGAGTGAAGTTACCAGGCTCACCTACATAAGGACGAGCAATGATACGACCGAGAAGGGCTGGACGCTCAAGGGTAATCGAACGTGCATATTCACAGATACGGTACAATTCATCCAGAGGAATGATGTCTTCATGAGCAGCAATCTGCAAAACAGGATCTGCTGAAGTATAGATAATCAACTCTCCAGTTTCCATCTGACGTGGTCCAAAGTCATCGATAACGGCTGTTCCTGAGTAAGGTTTGTTGGCTTCACGAATGACCTTGCGTCCTGAAAATTCTTCGATTTTTGTCAAGATTTCTTCTGGGAATCCGTTCCAGAAAGTATCGAAGGGCTCAGTAATGTTGAGTCCCATTATTTCCCAGTGACCAGTCATCGTATCTTTACCAAGAGATACTTCTTCCAATTTTGTTGCATACCCTGTTGGATTGCTTTCAGCTGGTACAGTCTTCAGAGGAGTTTCACGAGGAATATTTCCTAGACCGATTTTAGCCATGTTTGGCACATTCAAACCAACTGTTTTTGAAATGTGTCCCAGTGTGTCAGAAGCTCCATCTGGAACCCCTGCATTGACAAAGTTATTAGCATCTGGTGCAGCACCGATTCCTACAGAATCTAATACTACCAAATGAATACGATTAAATTTTGACATAGTGTATCTCCTTCTATTTTCCTTTTCTTGAGGTTAAAATCTGAATCCCGTCTCGTCCAGCAACAATAACCTTATCCACCATTTGGTTGAATAAGCCGTGCTCTACGACACCAACAACTTGGTCCAATTCTTGCCCAAAGGTAATTGGATCTTCGATGACATCCAAGGCTAAGTCAATGATAAAGTTCTGCATATCCGTCACAAAACGGTGGCCGTCTTTTTCACGGAAACTTGGTTTGTAGCCAGCTCGCTCAAAACGACGGAAAAGCTGTTCTGCACCATATTGAACCACTTCCACAGGCAATTTAAAAGCACCTAGTTTGTCTACCAGCTTGCTTTCATCCACCACCCAAATGTATTCTTTTGAGGGCGTTGCGACAACCTTCTCCATGAGAAGGGCACCACCACCGCCTTTGATTCCATTAAACTGACTATCCACTTCATCCGCGCCATCAACCGTCACATCAACCAAATCTACTTGGTCAATAGACTTGAGCGGAATATTAAGCCCTTCAGCCTGTTTACTAGTCACGCTAGAAGTCGTTACGGCTGTAATCTGCAAACCTTCTTCCTTAATCCGACGACCGATTTCTTCAACAAAATAATAGGCAGTAGAGCCAGTACCCAATCCTACTACCATGCCATCCTTGACAAACTCAGCAGCCTTGATGCCTGCCATTTTCTTCAGATTTTCCACTCAAACACCTCCACTAAAGAGCTACCTTCATTATATCATGTATACCTTTATTATTCAAAAGTTGGAAACATCAAATATTCTATTTTCAGTAACATTAAAACAAGAAAATAAGATTAAAAATATTTTCATTTCAGAAATTCTTTATTATAATTTTTAAAAATTTGTAAAATGAATATAAAAAGCAATTAAACAAGAACATTCATTGTTATAAAACTATTTCCGTTTCTTTTTTCCATTTGAACTATTTTTCCAAAAATTTCTCATAATTGACCTCCTGTAATACAAAAAATGATTAAATAGAGACATAAATAAAATAGGGAACATATTTGGTAAAGTAAAGGTCTTTAAAATTTTTTCAACAAACTATCGAAGTTGAAGTAAAAGGTTTGGATTGAGAATGAATCTGATTATGAAAATGATTGGTTTCAAAATTATAAAAACACATATTATCAGGTATAAAAAAACTTGATATTATGCGTTTTATCTTAAAAAAATTTCTAAATTTCCCACTCAAATTAAGTTCTCCCTCAGTCTATTTTTAGATATTTTATTCATTACTTTAGGAAGACAATTACTAATCTCCGTCGGCAAGACCACATAATGTTCTTGAGCTAGTTCTTGGGCTATGGCAGAATGAATATGAGTCGCTACTGCCACACGTTCATAAAGACTAGCTTGCTTAAACTGGCCTGTAATTCCTGCAATCATCCCAGCCAGAGTATCTCCCATTCCCCCAGTCGCCTGATAGGGACCACCAACCTGTAACTGGTAATAATCAGACTGGCCAGCTTGCCAAATACGAGTAGCTGAACCTTTTTCAACTAAAATCGTTCCTTGAGGGAAGGAAGTCAGGCCACTAGCCGTTGCATCTTTGTTTTGCTTTTCAATAGCAATACCAGACAGTTTTTCCCATTCTTTTTGATGGGGAGTTAGGATAAGCTGACTCAAAGGAAATGACAAACTTGTCCTAGCAAGGATGGTTAAAGCCCCTCCATCTACAAGCAAAATCTGATTCTGTCTTAGAGTAGCAAAGACCTCTTTGACTAAATCTTCTCCAAAAGCATTGTCTCCTAAACCAGGTCCCAGCAAGACAACTTCTGCCTTCTCCAACTGCTCTTTTAACAATTGCTTGTCTTGAAGAGAAAAGGCCATAGCCTCAGGTAAATGACTGTGCAAAGCTGGGATATTTTCCCTATCTGTTCCAACGGTCACCAATCCTGCACCACTTTTCACAGCTGCCAAAGCAGCCATGATGATAGCACCACCATAAGGATAGGTCCCACCCAGCAACAGCAAACGACCGTAGTCTCCTTTATGACTTGTACGAGAACGTTCAATAATGACTTTTTCTAGTAAGGCTTGATCAATCACTTTCATCGTTTTTCCTCTCGCATTTATTATACAACAAAAAAGAGGCGCAGACCTCCTTTTGTAATCTTATTTTTACAATTTAATATTTATTGTATGCCATTCTAGATATAGCTATAAAAACTACACTATCTTCAGCGAATGTTTCTCTTATTTTCTATCCAATGTCCTGACTGCTGCTTGGTAGGTCTGCTCCATCAGCATAGTAATGGTCATAGGACCGACACCTCCAGGTACTGGCGTGATGTAGCTAGCAAGTGGGGCAACGGCATCATAGTCAACATCTCCACAGAGCTTACCATTTTCATCGCGGTTCATCCCAACGTCAATGACAACCGCACCTGGTTTCACAAAATCAGGAGTCACAAACTTAGCACGACCGATTGCGACCACAAGAATATCCGCTTTAGCAGCCACCTTAGCGAGATTATGGGTGCGTGAGTGAGTCAAGGTCACTGTTGCATTCTTGGCCAAAAGAAGCTGGGCCATGGGTTTTCCAACGATATTTGAACGACCGATTACGACCGCATTTTTACCTTCCAAGTCAATCCCATATTCATGAAACATCTCCATAATTCCTGCAGGTGTTGATGGAATCATGACTGGATGTCCAGACCAAAGGCGTCCCATATTTAGAGGATGGAAACCATCCACATCCTTTTCTGGGTCAATAGCCAATAGAACCGCCTCTTCATCAATGTGTTTTGGTAAGGGCAACTGGACCAAAATTCCATGCCAAGCTGGATCCTGATTATATTTAGCAATCAGGTCTAACACTTCCTCTTGAGTAATGGTCTCTGGAACTCGCACTACTTCGCTACGGAAACCAGCCGCAAGAGCTGACCTCTCCTTGTTGCGAACATAGACTTGGCTTGCTGGATTGTCCCCAACCAAAATCACTACCAAACCAGGCACTAGACCTGTTTCTCCCTTTAATTTTTCAGTCTTTTCAGCCAACTGCCCCTGCAATTTGGCCGCTAAAGCTTTCCCATCAATAATCTGTGTCATATCAATTCTCTTTTCTTTCAAATATCTTCCATTATACCAAAAAATACAATGTAGCTCTAACACTTCTTGACTAGGTCAGCCTATAGTTTCAAACTATAAGAAAAAGCTCTGGTTGAGCTTTTCACTAATCTTGTCTTGAAATTTTAAAATAGATTATAAAACCTTACTCAAGAAGTCTTTAGTCCGTTGTTCTTGGGTTTGTTCAAAAATCTGCTCAGGTGTCCCATCTTCAACAACCACACCGTCTGCCATAAAGATGACACGATCTGCCACCTCACGGGCAAATCCCATCTCATGTGTTACGATAACCATGGTCATTCCTGACTTGGCAAGGTCTTGCATAACAGCTAGAACTTCTCCAACCATCTCAGGGTCCAGAGCTGAAGTTGGCTCGTCAAAGAGCAAAACATCAGGTTCCATAGCCAAACCACGCGCGATGGCAATCCGCTGTTGCTGGCCACCTGACAAACTCTGTGGATAAGCAGTTACCTTATCTGGTAAACCAACTTTTTCCAAAAGTTCCTGAGCTCTCTTCTCTGCAACTTCCTTACTTTCACCTTTTGTCTTGATAGGAGACAAGGTAATATTTTCCATCACAGTCATATTAGGAAAGAGATTAAATTGTTGGAAAACCATGCCCATCTTCTCACGCATGGCAAACAGGTCATTCTTCTTGTCCGTAATATCGACTCCCTCAAAGATAACCTTCCCCTTGGTCGCTTCTTCCAATAAATTCATAGAGCGAAGCAAGGTAGATTTCCCACTCCCTGAAGGACCAATGATAACCACAACTTCTCCTCTTTTAATCTCGAGGTTGATGCCCTTCAATACTTCATTCTTTCCAAAGGATTTATGTAAATTTTCAATTTTTATCAAGGTATCTGTCATTATTTCTTATCTCCTTGTCCCATACGTTTTTCAAAAGCTTTCAAGGCTACGGTCAAAATAGAAGTCATAATCAAGTAGTAAAAGGCTGCAAATAAAAGTGGTGTCAAAGGTAGATAGGTTGTTGTAGAAACTGTTGTAGCCCCGTTCCACAACTCCATGACACCAATAGCGGATAAGAGGGAGCTATCCTTGATAATGGTGATAAATTCGTTCCCCAAAGCTGGCAAGATATTTTTGATAGCTTGTGGCAAAATCACATATCTCATAGCGTTTTTAGGACGAATCCCTAGCGAATAAGCCGCTTCTAGCTGACCTTTTGGAACCGCATTAAGCCCAGCCCGAACAGTCTCAGAAACATAAGCACCACTGTTCATAGAGATAATCAAAATCCCTGGAATCAAGCGAGAAAGATCAACACCCAAAATCCCAACCTGAATAATCGGAGCATTGATATGCATAAGAGCAAAGGCAATCATAATCTGAACCATCATCGGTGTCCCACGGAAAATCCAAACGTACAAGTTGGCGAGCCAAACAAGCGGTTTAAACTTTGAACGTTGCCCAAAAGCCAAGACAACACCCAAAATAGTTCCCAAAAAGACAACACAGATAGAAATGAGAACCGTTACAACAGCCCCATAGTTAAAATAAGGTAAATACTTAGGTAAAAAAGAAAAATTCATAGTCACACTGCTTTCTAAAATAGAATACTGTATGATTATAACATGTATTGAATTAAAATTCAAACCTTTTATCCAATTTATTCTAAAAAACTTTAAGCTGGTAGAATTAGCGAGAAATCTTAGTTTTTTCTAGGCAAGTTGGCCTCCTTTATGGTAAAATAGTAACGATAAGAAATGAAGGAGAATCAAAATGGAATCACATTTGGTTAGAATCATCAACCGCCTTGAAGCAATGGCAAAAGATGGCGGAAATTTAAAACGTAATTTTGAACGCGAAGGAGTTGTTGTTGCAGAAGTTGCATACAGCCATGATGAAGAAAACGGCTCAATTTTTACCCTTCGTGATGTAGAAGCTCGCGAAACTTATACTTTTGACAGTATTGACTTAATCGCCATGGAGATTTACGAACTCCTCTACTAATCTAAAACAAGCTGGGATTGCCCCTGCATGTCTAACCAAAATCCTTTTTGTCTCACAAATAGGATTTTTTTATAGTCCTATTTCACAAAGATTTTCATTGTAACAACTTCTCAAAGCTGCAATCTTTTTACTTGCTTTACATCCCAATCCTGTTATAATGAGAGTATAGAAATTTGACTATTTTTGACCTTTAACCAGGTCAGGCTAAAGAAAGAAATGAGGTAGATGTATGCTTTGTCAAAACTGTAAAATCAACGACTCAACAATTCATCTTTACACCAATCTCAATGGAAAACAAAAACAAATTGACCTCTGTCAAAACTGCTACAAGATTATCAAGACTGATCCTAACAACAGTCTCTTTAAAGGTATGACAGATTTGAACAATCGTGACTTCGATCCCTTTGGTGATTTCTTCAATGATCTAAACAATTTCAGACCTTCTAGCAATACTCCTCCTATTCCCCCAACCCAATCAGGTGGAGGTTACGGTGGGAACGGCGGTTATGGTTCCCAAAATCGTGGATCTGCTCAAACTCCACCCCCAAGCCAAGAAAAAGGCCTGCTAGAAGAATTTGGTATCAATGTAACTGAGATTGCTCGTCGTGGCGATATCGACCCCGTTATTGGACGCGATGATGAGATTATCCGTGTCATCGAAATTCTCAATCGTAGAACTAAGAATAATCCTGTTCTTATCGGTGAACCAGGTGTCGGAAAAACGGCTGTTGTCGAAGGTCTAGCTCAGAAAATCGTTGATGGAGATGTTCCGCATAAACTCCAAGGTAAACAAGTCATCCGTCTAGATGTGGTTAGCCTAGTTCAAGGAACGGGTATCCGTGGACAATTTGAAGAACGCATGCAAAAACTCATGGAAGAAATTCGCAAACGTGAGGACATCATCCTCTTTATCGATGAAATCCATGAAATTGTCGGTGCTGGTTCTGCAGGCGATGGCAATATGGATGCAGGAAATATCCTCAAGCCAGCCCTTGCTCGGGGTGAACTGCAACTGGTCGGTGCCACTACCCTCAATGAATACCGTATCATTGAAAAAGATGCTGCCCTAGAGCGTCGTATGCAACCTGTTAAGGTCGATGAACCAACCGTGGAAGAAACAATCACTATCCTCAAAGGTATTCAAAAGAAATACGAAGACTACCACCACGTTCAGTATACCGATGCTGCAATTGAAGCAGCTGCAACTCTTTCCAATCGCTACATCCAAGATCGCTTCTTGCCTGACAAGGCCATTGACCTCCTAGATGAAGCTGGTTCTAAGATGAACTTGACCTTGAATTTTGTGGATCCTAAAGTAATTGATCAACGCTTGATTGAGGCTGAAAATCTTAAATCTCAAGCTACACGAGAGGAAGATTTTGAGAAGGCAGCCTACTTCCGCGACCAGATTGCCAAGTATAAGGAAATGCAAAAGAAAAAGGTCACGGACCAAGATACTCCTATCATCAGTGAGAAAACCATTGAGCACATTATCGAGCAGAAAACCAATATTCCTGTTGGTGATTTGAAAGAGAAAGAACAATCTCAACTCATTCATCTAGCCGAAGACCTCAAATCTCATGTTATTGGACAAGATGATGCTGTCGATAAGATTGCCAAGGCTATTCGCCGGAATCGTGTCGGTCTCGGTACTCCAAACCGTCCAATTGGAAGCTTCCTCTTTGTCGGACCAACTGGGGTCGGTAAGACGGAACTTTCCAAACAACTAGCTATCGAACTCTTTGGTTCTGCTGACAGTATGATTCGCTTTGATATGAGTGAATACATGGAAAAACACAGTGTTGCGAAATTAGTTGGTGCCCCTCCAGGTTATGTTGGCTACGATGAGGCTGGGCAATTAACTGAAAAAGTTCGCCGCAATCCATATTCTCTTATTCTCTTGGATGAAGTAGAGAAAGCCCATCCAGATGTTATGCACATGTTCCTCCAGGTCTTGGACGATGGTCGTTTGACAGATGGGCAAGGACGTACCGTTAGCTTCAAGGATGCCATCATCATCATGACTTCAAATGCAGGTACAGGTAAGACAGAAGCCAACGTTGGTTTCGGGGCAGCTCGCGAAGGACGTACCAACTCTGTTCTTGGTGAACTCGGCAACTTCTTTAGCCCAGAGTTTATGAACCGTTTTGATGGTATTATCGAATTTAAGGCTCTCAGCAAGGATAACCTCCTTCAGATTGTCGAGCTCATGCTAGCAGATGTTAACAAGCGTCTTTCAAGTAACAACATTCATTTAGATGTAACTGACAAAGTCAAGGAAAAATTAGTTGACCTCGGCTATGATCCAAAAATGGGAGCACGCCCACTTCGCCGCACTATTCAAGACTATATTGAAGACGCAATCACTGACTACTACCTTGAAAATCCAAGCGAAAAAGACCTAAAGGCAGTGATGACTAGCAAGGGAAACATTCAGATTAAGTCTGCCAAAAAAGCTGAAGTAAAAACTTCTGAAAAAGAAGTATAAATCCTATAGAAAAGGAGTAGAAAATGAAAATTTTCTGCTCTTTTTTACTAAAATAACTATAAGTTCTTGACAGCTCAGCCTTTGTCCATTAAGATAATAATAAAGATAATAGATAATGAGGAAAATGCAATGGTAAACCCAACTTTTGGAGAAAAGAAAGCAAATACAGACTATGTTACTCGTTATGGAGTTTATGCAGTTATCCCTGACGCTGAACAAAAACAAATTGTTCTTGTTCAAGCACCAAATGGTGCTTGGTTCCTACCAGGTGGCGAAATTGAAGCTGGTGAAAACCATCAAGAAGCCCTAAAGCGTGAATTGATTGAAGAGCTTGGCTTCACAGCTGAAATTGGTAGCTATTACGGACAAGCTGACGAATATTTCTACTCTCGTCACCGTGACACCTACTACTACAATCCTGCCTACCTCTATGAAGCAACTTCTTTCAAAGAAGTGCAAAAACCACTAGAAGACTTCAATCATATTTCCTGGTTCCCTATTGACGAGGCTATTGAAAATCTCAAACGTGGTAGTCATAAATGGGCAATCCAATCTTGGAAAAAACAGCATAAGGTTGACTAAATCATGCTACTTTATTCAAAAAGTGCTATAATAGAATTAGAAAATCGGAGGAAATGCTATGAAGCTTATCAATACGACAAACTCACACTCGCAACTTGTAAAAAGCCAGCTAGAAAGTACAGATGCTACCCTTGTTGAGGTTTATTCTGCAGGAAATACAGATGTTATTTTTACCCAAGCTCCGCTTCACTATGAAATCCTCATCTCAAACAAACACCGTGCTATTCGCGAAACTGAAATCGAAGCTATTCAAGAATTTTTCTTGAAACGTAAAATTGATAAGGACTCTATTGATGAAGCCAATATCAAAACACTCTACTCAGAGAAATTAATTGAAATTTCGATTCCAACCAAATAACATTTTGGAGAGATTAAAAAGTTTTTTGAACCTTATAACACAAAACTAGGTTCTTACTTGCTTTTTAAATCGTCTCCAATTTTTTATCTTAAGATTTTATCATACAAGATTTTATAGACAATTAATAAAAAAGATTTGGTTCTGCTTCTCACAAAACCAAATCTTTTTTATTATGTTAGAAACGAATTGTCTCACGTGTCTTTTCATATGAAGTAACGAAACGGTTGGTTACACCAGGTTCTGCGACTTCCAAAGCTTGCGAAATCTTATCAAATGAAGCATGGTAATCAAATTCTTTTTCAAAAATTTCTAATGATTCATTAAAGGCTTCCTGAATTCGTTCATCAAATGAGCGGTAACGATTCGAATACTGTAGTAGTTGTTCAGTCAAAGTTGCATATTTAACAATATTATAAGTTTCATCTTCAAGTACTTCCATATCATTTGTTGTAATCTCAAGTATACGGTTTACAACTTCGATATTGACCTGAGCTTCTTCTAGTTCAACCATTAACTCTTCTGTATGGTTACTTGCTGTAAAGAACAACTGTAAGAAATTCTGAGGAATACCTGGAAGATTGCGTTTCTCCATATATCTCTTGATTGTATGAAGACGATTAACATAAATATTTGCCTTTTGGCGAGCATTGATATCATCTTTTTCAATCTGAGCAAGACGTTGACTAAGTTCAACTTGTTCATCCTCAATTTCTTTCAAAGTCGCTTGTAAGTTTTCCAAACGTTCTTCAAGCAATGAATATGGCTCAGAGTGTTCCTCTTGTTCTGAAGTTAATTCTAATACAGATTCTTCCAAAGAGTCTAATTCAGTTTGCAATCTATGAACATGACTAACATCTGTTTCAGAAAATAAATAACTCTTACTTAATCGTTTAATATCTTCGACTAAAACAGCGTTACTATCTTTCATGTGTTGCAGATAAGTAGGAAGTGTTGCTACTAAACCTTCTACCACTTTCTGTGCAGCAATTTCTCTTGTAAAGATATCATAAAGTGCATTAATCTCTTCTTGGATTTGAGTATTTTCGTACTCGGCATTATCCAATTCTAGTTGCGCAATATTCTCATGATTTTTCTTAAGAGCTTCATAAAGCAATTGGAAACGCGCTTCAATATCCGTTTCAGCAAAATGATAGTTAGCATCTAAAAGCTTACGGTAACCATCTTCTAAATCTTCTAGTTGATCTGGTAGCTCTTTAGATAATGTTGTTACAACTGCTGGTATACGATCAACAATATGTGTCAAAGCCAAGATATGATTTTCAGCATTATCCAAAATCACAGCAGCTTCTACTGGGTCACCAGACGAATTTAAAGTTACAAACTGAGAAAACTCTGATTGGATATTTTCCAATTGTTTTTCAATTTCAGACAAACCTTGCCCATATTCTTCAGAATGATCAGCAACTCGATGTTGCAACTCTTCAAACAAGTCCAAGGTATGAAGAACACGTCCACTATTTTTAGACTCTTGTTTCTCCAAATCTGCCAAGGCATTGCGAATTGCTGCAATATCTTCTTCAATCAAGGTAATTTGGCTCTCGATTTGATCAATTTGATGACTAGCTTTGAAAAAACGGAATGAGTTGTTATAACCTTCTGCCTCGAAAAGATTATTTTCGATATCTGCAAAAGAGTTAAGAGATAGGTCAACCCATTTTTGGTTCCATTCACGGAAAGTCACCTGGCTTTGTCCAATCAAGTGCATGTTTTTTACAGCTTCAACTTCATCATTAACTGGAAGATTATACAGCTCTTCTTTTTTCTCTTCTAAAATTGCTAATTTACTTTCATTGCGCTTCCTAACATAGATTGCGATAGCATAGGCAATGACCAATAAAACTGCAACTGCAATTATTAAATAAATTACTAGTCTAGCAGACATATTAAACTCCTTTTTTACTTGAAACAATCGTAATGATTATATCATATTTTTTAGACCAAGGGAACTACTTCTCCCGTTTTTTAGACATCAAGTGTACTATAGACAGCATTTTCTTCGATAAACTCACGACGAGGTTCTACTCGATCCCCCATCAACATATCAAAGATTTTATCTGCTTCTGCAGCATCATCAACAGAAACTCTGGCCATCAAGCGATGTTCGGGATCCATGGTTGTTTCCCATAACTGATGATCGTCCATTTCACCCAAACCTTTATAACGCTGAATGGTCGGTTTGGTTCGACCTTCACTATAACGGGCTAAAGCTTCTTGGAGTTTGATTTCCTGATCTGCACCTGGCTGGATATATTCTTTAATTTCACTTCCAACCTTAACACCGTAGATTGGTGGTTGGGCAATATAAACATAACCAGCTTCTAGGATTGGTTTCATATAACGATAAATCAAGGTTAAAAGAAGGGTACGAATATGAGCTCCATCAACATCGGCATCGGTCATCAAAACGAGTTTTTGGTACCGAGCTTTTGAAACATCAAATTCTGCTCCAAATCCTGTTCCCATAGCTGTAAAAAGACTTCGAATTTCTTCGTTGGCAAGAATTTTATCCATGCTTGCTTTTTCAACGTTCAAAATCTTACCACGAATTGGAAGAATTGCCTGAAATTCACGGTTACGACCTGATTTGGCTGACCCTCCAGCTGAATCTCCTTCGACGATGAAAAGTTCTGTTTCCGCAGGATTGTTAGAAGAACAGTCTGCTAGTTTTCCTGGAAGGTTGGAAATTTCCAAACCAGATTTTTTACGAGTGACTTCACGCGCACGCTTGGCAGCTACACGAGCTTTGGCAGCCAAAATCCCTTTTTCCACAATACGTTTAGCAATCTGTGGATTTTCCATGAGGAAATCAGAAAAGGCATCACTGAAGAGGCGATTGGTAATCTTGACCACTTCACTATTTCCCAATTTGGTCTTGGTTTGTCCTTCAAACTGCGGATTTGGGTGTTTAACTGAGATAACTGCAGTCAGTCCTTCACGGACATCTTCTCCTGTCAGATTGTCTTCATTATCTTTAAGCAACTTATTTTTACGAGCATAATCATTGATAACACGAGTCAGTGCTGTACGGAAACCTTGCTCATGCGTTCCACCTTCATGGGTATGAATATTGTTGGCGAAACTCATGACATTTTCATGATAACCCGTTGTGTACTGCATGGCTACTTCAACTGTGATATCATCCATCTCACCATCTGTATAGATTGGTGTATCAAAGATCACATCCTTGTTCTCATTGATATATTCAACGTAACTAGCAATACCACCTTCATAATGATAATGCTTGGTTTGTTCCAAACCTTCACGCTTATCTGTGATGGAGATTTGAAGACCGCGATTTAGAAAGGCCAATTCTTGAATGCGTTTATTTAATTTATCAAAATCAAAGGTTGTTGTTTCAGTAAAGATTTCTGGGTCTGGTGTGAAGTGAACCGTTGTTCCAGTTCTATCTGTATCTCCGACTACCTCAAGGTCTGCGACGACATGACCACGACGGTATTCTTGATAATGAATTTTACCGTTTTTGTAGACATGAACGTCTAATTGAGTGGAAAGAGCATTAACTACTGATGAGCCTACTCCGTGAAGACCACCTGAAACTTTGTAGCCACCACCTCCAAACTTTCCTCCAGCATGAAGGACAGTAAAGACAGTCTCAACGGCAGGTCGGCCTGTTTTTTCCTGAATATCGACTGGGATACCACGTCCATCATCGACAACAGTAATCGAATTATCTGGCTCAATAAAAACTTGAATATGGTTGGCAAATCCTGCCAAGGCCTCGTCGATAGAGTTATCAACAATTTCCCAGACTAGATGGTGAAGACCTTCTTTTGAGGTTGACCCAATATACATCCCTGGACGCATACGAACAGCCTCTAGACCCTCTAAAACTTGAATTTGACTGGCATCATAATCCTGTGCCTGCAGATTTTTGATTTCTTCTGTCATCTTTTTCCTTTTTCTTACATGTCTAATACTTGTCTTAAATTCACGATACTGGTAAACAAGTGGGTATCGAGTCCAGCAGCTTGCCCTGCTTCAATATCAATCGGTCGATCACCAATGACAAGGCCAGAGCTAATCTGATACTTTTCTCTTAAATAAATCATGGACTCAGGATCTGGTTTTCTCTTAAAGCCTGAGTTAGAAGTCACCACTTCTGTAAAATAAGCTGCTATAGAGGTTTTTTCTAAAATTTCCAAGACTTGATTATTTCGGTGAGAGACCAAAAAATGACGGCCACCCTGATTTGAAATATCTGCCAATAAGTCCGAAACTCCACCAAATAAAGTCGGGTGTTCTAGCTCTCTGGCTTCATTTTCCTTGTACTTTTCTAAAAAATGCTCTAAGTTGGGAGCGAATGTCTCAATCGCAAAATCAGTAGAAACCTTTAAAGCTTTATAGACACTGTCGTGGTCTTGTGTGATACCATACAGCGCTAAAGTTTCAACAAATGCAGCTGTTGAAGTTTCATAATTATCCAGTAAAGTTCCACCTAAATCCCAGATGTAATCGTGATATTTCATAGCTTTCATTATACCATTTTTTCCTTAAAAAAGCGATGATTTCCTAGATTTTTCCAAGTAAAAAAACGAGAGTTTTACTCCCGTTTTACTGATTTTTACCAAAGACATCTCGATAGAGCATTCCTGCTCGTAAAGTCTCTGCGTCTCCTCCAAGTTGCTCCACCAGCTCATAGGCAAAGGCAAGGGCTGTTGAAGGACCTCGACTAGTTGTTAATTGACCATCTACAACTACTGTTTCCTTGACGTAGTGACCATCAAGGATTTGCTCTTGAACGCCGTCATAACAAGTGTATTCCTTATTTTTCAATAGCCCTGCTTGATTGAGCGCAATTGGCGCCGCACAAATGGCTGCTAATTTTTTTCCGTCTTGTTCGAAGCTTTGCAATTCTTGAATTAGGGCCTGATTATCGCGCAAATGTGCAGAACCAGGCATCCCGCCAGGAAGAACAATCATGTCATAGTCTGATAAATCACCATCAAAAACACGATCTGCACTTACTTGGATTGCATGCGAACCTGTTACTTGCTCCTCAAATCCTACCATATCACAAGTGATATTTGCTCGACGCAAGACATCTACAACTGTCAAAGCTTCAATTTCTTCAAAGCCCTGAGCTAACATTACTGCTACTTTAACCATGATTTTCTCCTTATTTGATTCGTTTTAATACAACCTTTTTCCGTTTGAATGGGACTTTTCCGTTCTTTTCTTCAGCTAGATTAGTCTGGTAACTCATCGATAAAAGCAAGCCAACACCAATCAGATTACTAATAATCGCCGACCCACCTTGAGAAATGAAAGGCAATGGAATCCCAGTCAAGGGAAGCAAGCCAGTCACAGCACCGATATTCTCAAAGATGTGGAAGAGCAACATCATAATCAAACCTGTGGAAATATAGGTGTAGAACTGGTTATTTGATTTGAGAGTAATCTTCAACATACGGTAAATCAGCATGAGGTAAAGGGCAATAACAAGGACAGAGCCAATGAAGCCAAAATCTTCTGCAATAACAGTGAAAATCATATCCGACTCCCGAACTGGAATAAGCAGATTCGAAGCATTAAAACCTTGACCGAATAAACCACCACTGCCAATAGCAATTTGTCCTTGAGCCTGTTGGTAAGTGGTTGTTTGGGCAAAGTCAAATGGATTGAGCCAAGCCAAAATACGGTTAATTTGATAGGTCGGCATTCCCAGTTGATGGAGAAAAGCCCTTCCGTCCTTGCTGATAAAAATAGCTAAGAAGCCAGCAATTCCTGTTACAGCAGTCACAAATACTGGGATAATAATTTTCCAAGAAACTCCTGATAGCAAAACGATTCCTGAGAAGATGGCCACAAAAACCAAAGCCGTCCCCAAGTCACTTTGAAGTGCCAAAAGAACTAGGACTGGAATGGTAAAGAGAATCATCCAGAAGATCAGCAAGAAGTCCAGCGGAACTGTGCGCTTCCATTCCTTATGTTTTTTGGTAAACTGGACAATGACACGAGCCAACATGAGGATATAGGATATCTTCATAAATTCTGACGGCTGGAACAAGGTAACACCATTTACCGATACCCAGTTTTTGGCACCCGTTGATGCAACTAGGCTTGGATTATAAAAGACAATTGGCAAGACCATGAGTCCCAAGCCTAAAATATACAGAAAGGGAGTCACTTTCCAAAGAAATTCTGTATTAAAGAGCATGACCACAAAACCAATCACAAGCCCCAAGGCAATCCAGGCGACCTGCTGCCCTAAAATGGGCAGAATATTGTTTGGATAATCATGACTAACAGCTATATAGATAGCCACCACGCCAATAACCAGTAGAAAAAATACTGGTAATAGCAAACTATAATCGACTCTAGAGTCGAGAGAACGTTTCATATACACTAACCTTATACTTTCATACAATACTATTTATCAAAGTTCATTTAAAAATCTATCAATAGCCTCATTAACTTCAGATTGAGCGATCGTTGTAACGCTCGCTTCTTTTGCTAGAGAAGTCACTATTTGCTTGCCGTATCGCTTTCCGACAATTCTCTTATCCAAAATAAGAGTTAAGGAACGTTGGTGTTCGCGTCTCATACTTCTTCCCAAAGCCTGCTTTAAACGAATAATGGCCATAGGCAATTGATAATCATAAAAGGCATTTTTCCCTTCTTGATTCAGTTCCTGATTAATCTTTTTAGTTAAGGGCTCTTGGGGATTTTGGAAAGGAAGTCTTGGTACAACTTGAATCACAAAAGGATGACTTGAAAAATCAACTCCCTCCCAGAAACTTGCTGCACCAAGCAGGATTTGTTGTTCACCTTTTTCAAAACGTTTCTTTAGCTGATGGACATCGCCATTTTTATACTGGGCTAAATGACTTACAGGGAGTAAATTTGATACTGCTAGAAGCATGTCTTTAGCAGTAAAGAGAACCAAAATCGGTTGCTGGAAAGCTTGAACTTTCATCAGCAAATCAGCTACCTCCTTGGCATAGACTTCTAAGGAGGTTTCTGTTACTAGAGGAAAATCTTTGATCAAGACCACTTCTTGATCCTGTTTTTTACCAGCTTCAACCTTGACAAATTTGGCTTCAGGATAGCCTAAAAGGTCTGCCAAAGAAACCCTCTGACTAATCTCAAGAGTGGCCGACACTCCCAAGACTTGACATGAATCAGGCACTAAAGAAGATAGAAAAATACGACCTGATTTTGTAGAAGAAATCTGAATTTTCTTCTGACTCGTTTCAGTTGCTTCAAGCCAGTAATCACCTTCAACAGTAAAATAGCGAACCAGTTCCTCAAAGCCTTCTACCTCTAATTCTGAAAAATACTGGCGGAGATTGGCAAAAGAATCCAAGCTACTCTTCTTAGATTTTCCAGACTGAAATTGTTCTATCAAGTAAATAAACTCAAAGCGAATACTTTCTAGTATTCGTTGTTGGACCTTATTTTGCTCGTCCAGTAAAGCCTTATCAACTAAAGCAATAATAGCCTGGATATCGTAGGTCTCTTGAAGCAGATTTTCTAGAGCCAACAAAACTTTTTGGACTTCATCAATAATCAATAAACGGTCGCTGACAAATTCAGGATTATCTTCAAGTCTGGTTACAAGATAGGCATGATTGGTCACTAAAAGCTTACAGGTTTGTGCCCTTTCTTGACTACGTTTCCAGAAATCTTCCGTCACAAATAAGCTTTTAGAAGATAAATTCCCATCATGACGAAGGTCTGTCAGAAAATGTTGGTAACGGTAGAGTTGGCCGATTTCATCCAAATCCCCAGTTTCTGTCTCTGTCAACCAGACCAAGAGTTGCATTTTAAAACGTCTAAATAAGCGATTTTCATCATTTTCCTGCAAGGAACGATAAAAAGCATCCAACTTCAGGTAATTTTGTGGTCCCTTTAAAGAATGAATATCTGTATGGAACACCTCTTTAAGACGTTTACCTTCTTCCATGGTTTGATTTTGAAGAATCTTTGTCGGAACGCTAAGGACAATCTGACGATTTTCCACTTGGGACAAAGCGGGTAAGAGATAGCCATAAGTTTTCCCAATCCCAGTTGGCGCTTGAATTAATGATACAGTCTCATCTTTCAATAGCAAGCCAACCTCTTTAGCAAAACTTTCTTGCTCCTCCCTCACTTCAAGGTTCAACAGAGAAATATTTTTAGAAAAATCTTGAGATAATTTTCGTGGCTCATTGGGAGCTGTAGGTTTCTTGAAATATAGCCCTTGAACTTGGACCAAGTCTGGAGAACTCAGGATAGATTGACTGCGATAAATTTCTTCAATAACCAAGTAGGACTCATATAAGAGAGCGTCAGCCATCTCCAGCAAGCGTTCCAAGAGTCCTTTAGGAAGTTGGAGCATCTTTTCTCGTAAAAATAAGAGTAATTCTGCTGTAGCTTGGGCATCTGAAAGGGCTGTGTGGGCGTGTTTTAGAGGAATTCCTAATTCTCGACACAAAATCGGCAAACTATATTTTTCCAGTTCTGGGAAAAAGACCTGAGCCAATTCGACCGTGTCAACACGAGGATTTCTTAGTTCATAGCCTTCAAAAAATAAATTTTCTGCCAAGAGATTGGCATCAAACTGAACATTATGGGCTACAAAAATCCCATCCTCCACCAAGTCAAAGATTTTTCTTGCAACTTGCGAAAAATCAGGTGCTTGCGCCAGACGTTGGTCTGTCAATCCTGTCAGTTCTTTGATATGAGCATCCAAAGGTTCATGGGGATTGACATCCGTCGTATAGTGATCGACGATTTTCCCATCCTCAACCACAACAATTCCCACTTGAATAATTTTAGCCTTACTACCTGTGCTAGTTGCCTCTAAATCAACCACAACATAGCGATTACCAATCGTTTCCATTATAAAAAATTATACCAAAAAAAGGGCCATTTGGCACCTGCAAACATGGGATAATTTTCAAACTCAAGAACATTACTTAGCTTAAAAATCCTATCAAGTAGAGCATCCTAGCCTACTTATTTTTTGAAAATGGTGAAGAAATCAGAAAAATTGAGAGAAGAAATATTTGTCTCTTCCTTCTCTCAATAATTCATTTACTTTATTTAACCATATCAGGGTCGTAGTCATAAAATCCTGTATCAAGGAAACGGTTTTTAGGGTGTAACTTGCGCACTTCTTCATCCAGCAAGAAGGCTTGGTCATGGCTAAAGTTGCCCTCTTGGATCAAGCTACGCGCTTGGATAAAGAGTTTTGCAATCTCAACAAAGTTCTGACCAGGTGTATAGAGACCTTCTAATTTCCAGTGAGTAAAACCATGCTCTACCAATTCTGTCAATTTGGTCATCAAATCAAGATCATTGTTGGCAAAGATGTGGGTTCCATGATTGTCTTCAAAAATGGAATAGTGGCTCTCGGGGTCACTTGGCTCAGCCAAGAAGAGGTCACGCGTACGCGTCTTTTCATCATCGATGTGCGTGAAGTTATAGTAGTTTTGCAAGAGCGGACGTTTAGAATGGTGAATGACACTAGCACCATAAACCAAAACTTCAGCAGGAATTTCCAAAATCTCTGGCATCTTGAAGAGCTCAGCAGATGGAATTTCACGCGCCAAAACAGCCTCAGATGCGCCAGCCTTTTGTCCCCAGAAGTTAATCTGACGACTACTAGTTACCATGGTTGAAGCATCGTAGATAGTCTTAAAGGAATAACCGTCTCGATTGACCACATAAAAGACACCTGCATCCCCAATCGTAATGTAGTCTGTCTTAATTTCTTCCAAGAAATCGAGGAAGGGCTTGATACGGTCCATCATATCTTGGTGCATAAGGGCATTAACCGCAACAATCAATTCCTTACCAGCATCATGAACCAGCTTAGCGATTTCACGCAATTGGTCATGACTAAAGGTTGTTGGCAGACGAAGGCCAAAATCTTTCTCACCGACATAGATACGGTCTACGCCAGCTTCGAGCAGTTGTTTAACTTGTTCAATACTTTCAGCAGTTGCTGTAATGATAATCTTTTCCATAAGAAAAATTATACCATATTTCTCAAAAATCAGCTATTCTTTGAAAATGAAAAGGGACTTTATTCTTTTTGTAACCTTTCTGTAATAATTCTCTGCTGAAAAAATGATAAAATAGGTATGTACTGTAAGGAGAGAGACATGCCCGTAAGAAAATTACAATCCTATGAGGTAGACTATCAAGAAGAATTGCACCAGCAGGTTCCTCGCTATCAAGATTATATACCTGAAGCGCAATCTGATACCAATCTCAAGGAAATCCTATTTTTTGTTAATATAGCTATTTTTTGTATCTGTATTGCTATCTTTAGTTTTATCTTTTTAGCATTAAAATTCTCAACTGCTCTTGCATTTTTCGCAGCAATCGGATCCAGTTTACTTGTTTTAAAAATTCAACGCTCTATTATCAAACGAAAACGTAGAAGATAAAATCGAGTAGGGGATAATCTCTAGCCCCTCTCACACCACCGTACATGCCGTTCGGCATACGGCGGTTCAACTAACTTTTAACGCATGTCG
>NZ_PNGD01000015.1:0-69736 GCF_002871495.1 Streptococcus sp. UMB0029 | reverse complement strand
TTGATGAGTTCAGCAGGCAAGAAACTAGCACGATCAGACGTGCTTTTTTGTCTATGTAAATAGGAAACTAATATAGAGTTTTCAAATTTTTAGAAAAAAGGGCTAGCATTGTTTTTCAGTGCTAGTCCTTTCCGTGTTTAACATCATCTAACAATTTTAAGATATTTACTGTTGGAATTTGAATAACATCAATACCGAACATCCCTGTCAATGAAGCAATATGAGCTCTTGCATAAGAATACAACATGCTTATCGCATTAGGAAGATACTTAACAAAGACATCCTCTTCTTCAGGAGTATTTTGGGTATCTTCAAAAATACCAACAAGTTTAATTTTTAAATACAGTGGATTTTTTTTCTCTAGATAATCTTCATCAAACAAAGTAACTTCAAGTTCTAACAATCCACAACCTTTATTCTCTCTACTAATTTTTGGAGTCGGAATTATAGAAATATCAACATTTTCAATATTGTCCAAATCTTCAAATTCGTTATTTATATGATAGATAAGTCTTTCAACTCTCACTCCCCTTAATTGTAAGTCACTACCATAAGTACTCATGCTGCAAACTCCATTCTAAAATTTGACGAGCAAATCTCTTTGTTGATTTTTTCTGCTCTCAAAGTCGGATGATATTTTGTAACTGTTTTATTTTCGTTTCCAACTTTTGAAATTAAATTTATACTATACGTCTGATATGATAGTTCCTCAAAATATTCTGACGGCAATTTTAAATTATCATAGGGTATAAATTCGCTTGTTTTGCTTCTTATTCCAGGAGTTGGCGAGTCTATTTCATAATCAAGTTGCAAAAAATCCAATAATTCAAATAAATCTTCTTCATTCTCAAACATAGTATCACCTCACTTTTTAGTTACACACTATGTAACTTTAACTCACAAATATTTATTATATTAGTGTCGACAATATTTAACTGTTTCGCAAGAGGAACAAACCTAGAAGCCCCTATTATGGGATTTCCTGTTGACTTCATTGTTCTACAAACTGCTTTGTATTTTTTATTTCTAAAAACAAATGCATCCAATAGCTTACAATGGAACGTATGCTCATCAGTATTACTAATTAAAACACGTTTCCTTTTCAATTCTGTTATGAAATCTCTAGCGAACTCATCTAATTTTTTTAAACCATCGCTTTTGTCTAAGTCTAAAAGCTCACCTTGTTCAAATTCAAATTCAGTTTCAATAACTACTGGTTCAGTATCTTTGTCAGGACGATTCCCCTCCGCCCATCTTTTTGCCCGTTCAAAATCATCAACAAAGAAATACACTCCATTCCCTAGCCAATGATCATCTCTTTTATTAAAAGAAAATTTTTCTGTTTTTATAATACTTTCATAATTACTCAAACCTGTACCATGAAAAGCTAGCACATTCACTTCATCTCCCAACCAAACTATAATACTCCTATCACTATTATATCATATATGTCAAGTACTATATGTTGTGATGATTATTATTTTTAGCACAAAATAATCCGTCTCATTTACTTGATTGTTAATATATTTCTATTTAAAAAGTTTAGCTTTTGATTCACTAAACTTCTTAAAGGATTTAATTATTTAGTTTCCTTATTCAAAGATTCGCTCTGATTCTTTGAATATAATAAAGTTTACTTCTACTAATTTTTAGACTATGAGATCAGAAAGATTGTCTCTCACTCTGCATAGATTCCTTCTTCAAAACTAATCATTTTTCTAGTAAATTGGCCAGTTTTTACCCCCTTTTTCTCTGAACATCTCCGACTTGGAAAAAGTTCCCTTCACCGGTACCCTACTAGGCAGAAAGATTTTTTAAAAGGTGGGGGGAGTCAATATCCTTTCAATTCCACAAATCTTTTAGCGATTACCTTTCTACGGCTATTTATATAACGAGTAGTTTTATTTAGTTTCTCTGCCACGTCTTCCCAAGTCGCACCAGCTTCTAAATATCTCATTTTAAAAATTACTAGATCACTTTCAATTAAGTTTTCCATCAAGGTATCTACAACTAGTTTGAAACCTTCTAAATATCTTAGTGTTTGGTCTTCTTCAATTCTAATGATTGTCGCTTCAGTAGGACTAGATACTGTCTTGCCTTTTCCACCAGTATAATCTTCAGTGCTATGTTTCTTATTATGTATCAGTTCCTGTCTTCTCAAATAAATTTTATTAGCAAGCGTTCTATATCGTCCTAACTCAATATCTATCCCGTCCAGGTCTCTGTTACTCAACTCGTACATAGGCAAGTACCTCCACTTAAATTTAAAAATTTTTTTATCTTTCAATTTGTCAAATTGTAAATTCTGTAAAACTGACAAAAAGCGCTAAAAGCCTTCCAACACTCCACTTACCAGGTATCATTGTTTTAAGTTTGACAACTCTTCAGTATGACAAGTTCAAGGGAAATTTCTTTAATTTATCCCCTCAGTTTCTCATATCTTACATTCTGTGAAACTCACTCCATTCTGTAAACCCCTGATATACCTTGCTTTCAAGCTATTACTTCTTTTCAGTTTATGCTTACTTTGTTATGTGAAACTTAGTAAAGCATAAAAGTAGGACTAGCGATATTTCTTTTGTTTGAGCCATATATCACTAGCCTTACTTAATTTGTTCCCTATTTTTCTAGATACACTTTGATGTCCCGATATTCCTTAGAAAAATTCATCCATCCGCTAGAATCAGGGGTTAAGAATGGTAGAACAGTAAGCGGACTTACTTCTGTTCGATACGGCGATAGAGAATGTCTCTGACTTATTTCTCTGACTACACCTGTATGGATTTCTTCTACATCCTTCTTCAGTTCTTGAATTTCATCATATGCGTCCAGAATTCGTCTAAGTTTGTTTCGGTATTGTTTATAGATCTTCTTAGTTTCCATCCGTTGCTTAGTCTCTTTAAAAATGTATTCAAAGATGACTGCATTAGCTTCTGAAAAATCACTATCAAATTTTTCCTGAAGGCCATCAATAGCTTTTTCCATCTTTTCCAGCTGCTCTAAAGATTCTAAGTTATTTGACAAAAAAGAATCTATGTTCTCAAATGAAACTGCTTGATTGCCTAACAGGCTTTTCCTTTTTTCGCTTAACTGTTCTCGTGCTGAATTAATCTTACTTTTTTTATTATCTATATCATCCAGTGTTTCAAATACTTGATTAATATCCATTTCTTTCTCCTAGTTCCATTGAATAAAGTAACCACAATCTTCTTCAACTTTTTTTACATCAAATCGGGTATGTAAAATCAACCGTTTCCCAAAATAGTCATTCGCATTCACCCAACTAAGTGTATCTTTCTTGCGATCAAACAGAGTAACAAAGTTTTCTAGATCTCCGATAAAGCCTTTTTTGTCGCCTTTGTTCCCTAATGTCGTATCATCTACAATTAAAAAGTTATCTACAAAGAATGTTTCACTTGTCCCTGTCTCTTTATCAACTTTAAGAAGATAATTTCCTGAAGTGTCTTTCATTTTTTCTAAGACACTAAATAGTGATTGACTAATAACAATAGATACATTGCGCTCTGGATTGATTAAAGAAACAATAGATTTCAAGTCGTCCAGACTTGTAGCGGTCTGTACTTTCGCAGTTTGGAGAATTTTCCCAATCTCTCTATTTCGTGTTCTACGTTTTAATTTAATAATCTTCTTACCAAGAAAATCCGTTAAATTATATTGGCCATCATCTAATTGTTCCTGTGAAAAATCAAGTTTTCCACTGAATAATTTAACTAAGTAATCAACGCTGATAGTTTTCTTTTTATCTGCTTCTGTTCTCTCAACCGAATTTTCGCTAACTTCTTGTAATGAATCAGATTCAAAGTCAGTTACTTCATACTTCCCACCACGGGTACGAGTCTCAATAACATTTACTAGATCAACCAGATCTTTACGTTGATGTTCATCTCCATAACTATCAAGGATTGGTTTTTCAATGAGTACATGATTATTTTCTACGTTCATCCCTCTAGTGTTATAACCTGTACTTCGGATATAAGCTTCTAAATTTTCTTTTTGTTTAACTAAGTTAGTTGTCATTTTTTGCTCCTTCATCTTTTAATATCTGATTTTTGTTTATAATTTTTTCTAAAATTCTTTGCTCTTAGCTTTTCTTTTATGACTCTCCGAGCATTTAGAATCATTTTTTCTAGATTTTGATTTGTCTTGTTTGTTAGCATATTTCTCTAGTATTTCTTGTTTCCGTTGTTCTAAGCTATCACCTTCTTTTTTACACTGAGAAAAGATTTTCTGTCTTTTATCTGGATCCATAGAAAACTTATTGGCTACTACATACCCTAAAGAAGTATCTCCTGACATCTCTCTCACCCCCTTTCTATGCAAACAAAAAGGGACATACCACTAGCATTATATGCTTACGGTATGTCCCTGAGGTGTTCTCAATAGACTTATTTTTTAGTTTCTTTTTTGACTAGATGGGTAAATTTCCCATCTGAATAGAATAAAGTTATCTCTCCAAACCTTGGAACTTTTTCTATCTCTATTATACCACATTTTTCGTAGACAACAAAGCCTTTTTCTGTTGAAAATCGCATTTTATCATCATTCATTGAAATTCTCCCCTCACTGTATTTATAGTGTACCTCTTGTCTTTGATCGTGAAAGCCTTGAAAGTGTTCCCTTCTAAACCTTTCAAAATTCTACTTGAGTTTCTAGCATTATAAACCGTCCGCAGTTCACTACTGTCTAGGTTCGTGTTGAAAATCGTAGTTTCTCGATTATTGATAATATCAAACAAGAAATCCTGTTCCCAGTCACTCTTAGGTGTTACCGTCCCATTTTTTGCTCCTAGGTCATCGATGATTAGAAAATCTACATCAACAAGCTTTTTAACCGCCTCATACTCTGTTAAGTTTGCATTTCTTCCATAAGCCCAACCTTCTTTTATCTGCTTGATAATCTCGGTTAAACTAACAAACAAAACACTCTTAGGCTCGTTCTTCTCTCTGAAGCTCTCATTGATTTCTTTAGCTAGTGCAAGAGATAAATGACTTTTTCCTATTCCTGTGCTACCGCTGATTAAAGTATTTCCTGTCATACCTGCAAGGTACTTCTGGGCTTGCCCCTTTACAAACTCTAACATCTGACGTTCCTCTGTCGTCTTAACAAAGAAATTATCAAACGTTGCCCCCTTCAACTCGTTAGGAATCGTACTATCACGCATTAAGACATCATAAGTTTTAAAGTAAGCTTGCCTGTCCTCGAACTGCTGCAATAGGTCTTTCTCTTTTTGTTTAATCTCTCCCTTTACACACTCCGGACAAAATGCTTGTAGTTTTCTTTCTGAACCCCCTAATACCGGTACAGAAATTTCCCAATAATTGACCTGGTGAATATCGCAAACCTTATCCGATATCTTTCTGTTATTAAATTCTTTAAATTGTTCCTTCATCTTTGCAACTCCTAAAATGGTAGGTCTGGGAAGTTATCTTCAGACTTCCCTCTTATGGTTTTAGGCTTTTGATTCAAATAACCGTCAAACTTAGATCCAAAAAGTGTTTCAGGTCTCAGATATTTAGAAAATTCAGGACTATCCTTCCATTCTGCCGTTTTAATATCTATCACCTGTTTAAAATCTTCAAGTGTATAGCCTTCTTTGAATCGTGCTAGTAAAAGCCTTTTTGTCTTATCAACAAACTTATACCGCTTATTAGCTACTTGATTCAGATAAACAATAGGAATCCAAAGTTCTTTATGTTTTGTTTTCTCTAAATCTTTTATAGCTGTTTCTTCAAGCCAAGTAGGAAAAGTGAAAGGTGAGCTTTGCTCATTAGACGAGGTTTCCTCGGCTATATATTCTTGATTTATATCTAACTTTAAATCTTGCTCTAACTCTTTGTCTTTATCTATCTCTTTCTCTGTCTTACATGTAGATAACGTTGTAAAATTCTTAGATAACAATGTAAGATTTTTTTCTTTCTCTTGTTGCTCTTTGCGGTAGCTTCTCATATATGCAGCGTGATTTGTTTCTTGTTGTACTAAAGCTTTTGCTTGTGTTAACTCGGCATTTTTATCTTCATCAATCTGAATCAGACCACATTGCGTAAAATAAGCTATAGTCATGGATATATCATCCTCAGAAACATCTAATTTCAAGGCCAGTTCTTCTTTTAAGGTTTCAAAGTATCCCTCATAATACAGAATACAGTCACTTTCAAGACTTTCTAACATCATGCGCATATAGATCACTGTCATGGTATAGCCACCAGGCATACTTTTTAGTCGCTTAATAAAGAGATTGTCAAAAAATTTCTTATCAATTTTCAGCCAAAAATACACTTTAGTCTTTGCCATCATCTACCCCCAGAAACTTTAAAACGTCTGAAACTTTATAATACGCTTTTCTAGTATCTTCAATAGGCGGTATATACTGTGGTAATCCTGCACCTTCCCATTTTGTCAAAGTTTTATCTCCTATGCCCAGTTCTTCCTTTAGTTCCACCTTGCTGATTAAATCTAATCTTTTTTGAGGTGCTTTCTCATGGCTTTTTAAATACCGTTCCACTGCTTCCAAAATCTTAGACTTTAAATCTTCAATCATTTTTTCAAACATCTTAGTACCCCCATGGCTTAACCCCTGCAAGCTGAATATATCGCCCATAATCAGGGCTTAAATCCTCGCTAGTCGTTTCTATCGTCTGTGTGCTTTCTCGCTCTCTTTTGGCGCTCTTTTTGCGGTCTCGGCGGTTTAGATACATGAGAAAGCCAATCAATATCACGGTAAAAACAAGCGCCTGTGTATTGCTTAAATCTAGTTCATTCATGTTTTATCCTCTTTCTATAGTCATTAGCCTGTTGAGTATGTTCTGAAATGAGTTGGTTCATAGCTTGGATTACTGTATTTAGTAAAGCTGATGATTGTTTACTGTCTTCCATACTAGCCATTTCTAAGACTAGTAGAGTATTAGTTAACTGACAACAAAGCCCCTCATAATCTACTAGAACATCATTTGTATTTACTGTCATAGTATTTCCTTTTCTTTTGCCTTTTTCCTATACAGTAACACCACTCCAAACGCTGGGCGATTGCCCCAAGTTGGCGAACGCTTGTAGCGGTGTTTCGTAAGTAATTACCCATCTTTCAGCTAAACAAGGCCTTAGAATCACTCTGTCAGCGCTTGATTTCAAAACCTTTTCTAATTGCTTGCCTGCTCTTAGGTTTTTCTTTATGTATTTGATAGAATAGATATTTTTTGCTATAATCAAAGCATAGAAAAAATTTCTATACTCTGAATTGTGTCGCTTGCTCGCCTTGGCCAAAATTTGAGCAAGTGATTTTTTTATTTTCTTTTTGCATGATTACTACCTGACTTTGGTTTATAAAGCAAGTCTTTACTATCGATAAGATCTAGAATCCAACTGAATCCCTGCTCCACCATTTCAAGAAATGCGCCCAGGTCTTCACTCTCCAGGTTCTCGTAGTTCATACAAAGATATTCGGCTAGTTGTCTGTCTTTCTCAACTAGCTTTTTAAAATCCTTGGGATACTTAGGAATTTCTAACCCCTTGGCATTTGTAACTGTCTTAAACTCATTTTCCATTTTCTATACTCCTATACTTTAAAAATTAATTCCTTAATTTCTGAATACCCCCTATTCAAGTTGATCATCGCTATTGCCATATCTTCCAATCGCTGATAGTTTGTCAGTTCCGCGCTTGTTAAACTGTCAATACCGTTTTCACTTTCTCGCTCTTGCATGAGTTGGGCTTTGTTTTTCCCAGTCGCTCCCTTTAGCAGTAGGTTTGTAAGAGTGCTATAGGCATGCTTGGGTGCTTTCTCCCATGATTTGATAGATTCGGTTAAGGTCTTGCGCTTTGGCTTTTCCAGTTCTCTTTGAAGATAACGTTTAGAAAGTTCATCACGCATTTCAAAGAATGCTTTGACTAGATTAGTTTTGAAGTTGGCCACTTGCTCGGTATTCTTTAAGAATGTAATCAGCAAAGTAGCCTGTTGCTCGTTCAAAATATAATCTTTTGCCTGTTGTCCACTTTGTAAAGGTCGCATTTTAAATGACACCTTTCCAAATTGCTCCAGTCGTCCAATCTGCTTTCTAATATGTTCCTGTATTGCGTGATGTTTTACTCCAGCACATTCAGCTATGATTGCACTCGTAGTGTACGGCTCTTTCTTGCCGTCCATATAAACCAGTTCCATTGGTTCGCTCCTTTCTAATAATCTTCAGCAAGCCACTGCATGGCTTTTTGATAAATGCTGGGCTTTACTTCGCCTCCGTCTCGGATTTTCCTGTAAGTGATTGGATTCACACCAATTTCCTCGCTGGCTTTTTTAGCAGTCAAATTCTTGTCCGCTTGCTTTCGGCGAATTGCTTTTGCTTGTGTTGAGGTGATAAGCAATGCAGTTCCCTCCTTTCTCGTTTTGTAAAGTTTATCTTTACTTGAATCAAGTATATAACGTTTTTCTTTACTTGTCAAGAGAAAATAAATAAAAACTTTACAAAAGTTTTTTTAGAGGTTATAATTTAACTGAGGTGATAAAATGGCGACAATAAAAAATAGGTTAAAAGCTTTAAGAACTGAGAAAGGAATAACTCAGGATAAATTAGCCACAATTATAAATGAAAAACTAAAAGAAAATGAAAAGCCGATATCCAAAATGGTAATATCTAACTGGGAAAATAATAAACATACTATCAAACCAGAAAAAGCTCAGATTTTAGCTGATTTCTTTGGAGTTAGTGTTTCTTCCTTACTAGGTTATGGCGATGAAGTTATGACCTTTAATAGTGGAGCAGAGTTTGAAGAATACCGTAATAATTTAATCAAACGTCTAAATACTAAGGAAAGACTTGAAAAGAAATTAGGTAAATCAACTGAGCAGTATAAACTTGATAAAAAAACTATTGAACAAATTGAACTTATAAAACAACGTATAAATCAAAAATACGGAACTAATTCTCACGGAAATACTGCTTACGATGCTCTTGTAGCAGGTATTGGTGAAAATGACTTTTTTATACGATTATTTGATGCTATACTAGATTTTGATGAACTAAAAGAAACAGAAATTTCAGACTTACTTTATAAGTACCTCATTTTAGATAACGATAGTAAACATTTAATACTAGAACTCATTAACAAATTACCACAATCTAAAACTAAATCTTTATCAGAAAAAGATAATGACTAACAAGGAGTAACACCTATGGGATTTTTTGACTCTGTAAAACAAGAAGGTAGTTTTTCTACTGCATCTGGGCTAAATGGACTACACTACGTTGTCCTTCAGGTAACTTTGAAAGAAAAGTTTTTCGGCACTGGATCAGGAAACCTTACAGAATTAGAAGATGTTATCAATAAACAAGCTTCAAAAGGTTATCGCCTGCATACCATCACAACTGCCAATGGCGGAAGCAAAGGACTAGGCGGTGGTGACCGTATCCAGGCCACAATGGTTTTTGAAAAAATTATCTAAAACCAAACTTCTAACTCTAAAATGGGAATGGATTCTATCGGAAATTTTAAAAATTTTTTTAATTAAATACTTGACAAGATATAAAAAAGCCCTTATAATTAACGTAATCGATGAATAGATGCGCTTAGCATCACACCAAAAGGGCTTCACTTTGTGAGGCCCTTTTGCGTTGTAGAAAGAGGAATTGATGAAACCTTTTGCAGATGAAACAAAACAAATAGATATCTTAAAATCTAGAAATCTACTTTTTCTAGATGAAGACAAAGCAAAAAGAGTATTGATGAACTACGGTTACTACGAAGTAGTAAATGGATACAAAATGTTCTTGTTAGAAGACAGTAGTACGAGAGAACAGTATAAGCCAGGTGCTACTTTTGAACACTTGACTGCTCTATATGAACTCGATAAAAGTATTCGAAATGGTGTTATTCAAGCTTCACTAGAGATAGAATTATCACTCAGAACTGCCATAGCTTATACACTTGCTGAGGACTTCGGTGTAGAACAACGTCAGTATTTATATTATAAAAATTTTCGACAAGGAGATACTATTTGGAGCGACAGCCAGCCAACTAATGAACGAGCTATACTGCTTAACAAATTATTTCATCTTGAAAACAGAAATATAGAGCCTTTAAATCATTATAGAACTAACCACGGCCATATTCCGCCTTGGATTTTATTAAAGGAAAGCACCTTCGGAAACCTAAAATATATCTTCAAACTCCTGAAAGGCCCTCAAAAGGATAAAGTTATTTCAATTTGCTACGGCATTGATATTTCAGATGTAACAGACAATTTGAGATCCCTTTTTAAAGATACTCTTTATGTTGTAAATAGTTTCAGAAATAGAGCTGCTCATAGCGGAAGAATATTTAATTTTAAGTCAACTATCTATAAGATACGCTATAACAACACCTTTCATAATAAAGTAGAGATAACACCTGCTCAGTATCGTATAGGTTTGGGGCAAAGCGACCTTTATACATTATCAAAAATATTAGATTATTTTGACAATAAAAAGGCTAAAATAAATCTAGATGTTTATATCTCATATTCTATAAAAAAACATTGTGAAAATTATAAAGAGGATTTAGAGTTATTAGCAAATGAAATGAACTATCCTTTAGATGAATTAAAGCAAGAACTAAAGGAATAACAAGACATATCAATGTGTTTCAAACTTTTTTTAGAAACACTTGTAAAAATTTCTAAAAAGTGATACTATTTTTTTATCGTAAAAGAAACCCTATGGGTTACACTGCTCTATACCTGTATCTCTATATAGGTCAGGGTTACAACAAGAAAATAAGTGTATCAGCTTTTTAGTTGGTACACTTTTTTCTATCTTTTCAAACCCCATATAAGCCCCATATTCACCTCGTTTTCTATTCTGGTACATTTTACCGTCCGTCCTCTTAAAATCGAAAATAGAGGAGTTCTCGTAGCTCCTCGCATGGTATAAACTCAAAACCTTTTCTAATTGCTTGCCTGCTGATGGAAAAGGAGTTAAAACCATGAAAATTACACAACACACGAAAAAAGACGGATCAGCAGTCTACCGCTCCAGTATCTATCTTGGTATCGATTCTGTAACTGGTAAGAAGGTCAAGACTACCATATCAGCACGAACAAAGAAAGAACTCAGAAACAAGGCCACCCAGGTTAAGGTAGAATTTGAGAAAAACGGCTCGACACGGAAACAACGCTCACATATAACAACCTATAGCGAACTTGTGGACTTATTTTGGCAAACCTACCAGCATACCATAAAAACTAACACGCAGATAAAGATAAAAGGCTGCTTAAATAATTACCTCTTGCCCTCATTTGGTACTTACAAACTAGATAAACTTACTCCTGTTATTATCCAAACTCAGGTAAATAAATGGGCGGATGAGTACAATCAGGACGGAACGGGGTATAAAGAATACAATCATCTTCATGCCTTAAATAAACGTATACTACAGTATGGGGTTTCTATTCAGGCATTAGACAATAACCCTGCTCGTGATGTTGTCATTCCTAGAAAAATAACTAGAGATAAACAAGAAATTAAGTACTTTCAAGATCAGGAACTTAAAAACTTCCTCTCCTATCTCGATAACCTAGAAAATACCTTTATCAATTTCTATGATACTGTGCTTTATAAAACGCTCCTAGCTACTGGACTGCGCATCCGTGAATGTCTTGCCCTGGAATGGTCTGATATTGATCTGCAGAACGGAACAATCGATATTAACAAAACACTCAACATTTTAAACCAGGTAAACACTCCTAAGACAAAATCAAGCTATAGAGTTTTAGATATCGATCATAAAACAGTACTCATGCTTCGTCTCTACCGAGCAAGACAAGCAGAAAACGGTAGAAACATTGGCTTAACCTATGAGAAAGTATTCTCTGATAGCTTTGACAACTATGTCAATACTCGAAAGGTTGATTACCGCCTACATAAGCACTTAAAAAACGCCAACTGTACTGATTTAGGCTTTCATGCTTTCCGACACACTCACGCTAGTATCTTGCTTAATGCTGGCCTGCCATACAAGGAAATACAGACACGGCTTGGCCATGCAAAAATATCTGTAACTATGGATACGTACAGCCATTTATCAAAAGAAAACCAAAAAAGAGCAGTCTCATTCTTTGAAACTGCCCTCGAAAAAATAAAAAGTTCTTAAAAAAGTCCACAAAATAAAAAAAGCGATACATAAAATCCTTATGTATCAACGATTATAGAATGATTTCGGTATAATTGACTATTATACCGAAATTTTCTCATTTTTAAAAGAAAAAGGGCGCTGGTAAAGGATAATCTTCACCAACTCCCTATTTTTCTACTTATCTAAGCCTAATTCTGCCAAGATTTGACGTTTATAGGCAATCTTTTGGACTTCCTTGTCCTCATCTCCAGACCAATCTAGTTTAATTTCTGAAACAATCTGCCCAGGGCGGTTTTTCAGAATATAGATGCGGTCGCTGAGATTAAGGGCCTCTTCGATACTATGCGTGATGATCAGGGTCGTTAGTTGCAACTGCCTGTGAATCTCAAGGTACCAAGCATGGAGTTCCATCTTGGTCATCTCATCCAAGGCGCTAAAGGCCTCATCCAAGAGAAAGAGCTTGTGACCGAAAAGGTAGGTCCTGAGCAAGGCCACACGCTGACGCATCCCTCCACTGAGTTCGTGAGGATATTTGTCCCGTACAGCTGTCAACTGGAAGGTCGCAAGGATTTCATCCGCTCGGGCAATAGCTTCCGCCTTATCCACTTTTTGAATCAAGAGGGGCAGAATAATATTGCCTAGCACAGTCTTGTGCTCCAAGAGTAGATCCTTTTGCAACATATAACTCACGCGCCCCTTAGGATTTTCTTCACCATCCAGAACAATTCGCCCTGACTGGACTTCTAAAATCCCAGCGATTAGATTAAAGAGAGTGGTTTTTCCAACACCACTTGGGCCCAGAATAGAAACTACTTCACCTGAAGTGACTTTCAGATTGATGTCCTCTAAAATCCTCTCCTGACCATAGGCATAACTGACGTGTTCTAGTCTTATTTCTGTCATTATTTCACAAATTCGTTGGTGAAGCCTTTGTCTGTCAAATCTTCTTTGAGGATACCATTTTCTTTATCCCATTTGTAGAAGGCATTCCAGCGAGCTGCATCAAATTGACCCCATTTTTCCTTGTCGCTTGCGTATTCTTTTGACAAGTATTTTTGAGATTCAATGACAAAGTCACGTTTTTCCTGAAGTTCAGGTGCATTCTTAATGAGGATATCTGCTGCTTCCTCTGGATGCTCCATAGCATATTGGTAACCTTTTTTGATAGCTTGGATGACTTTACGAGCTTCTTCTTTATTGTCTTTCAGATAGTCGTTGTTTGCGATAATAACTGGTGAGTAGTAGTCAAACTCCTTGACGTAGTCTTTCAAGTACATAAAGTTAGCTTCTACGCCTTGAGATTTAGCAAGGATACCATCCCAACCGTAGTAAATCCAAGCAGTGTCAAAGACGCCATTGGCAATCGGTGTGATAGAGTTTGAGTCGTTATTTGGTACTTTTTCAACCTTCTCAAAGTCCCCACCTTGTGATTCTACCAAGGTTTTCAACATTGCAAGCTCAGTTGGGTCATTCCAAGTTCCGTATTTCTTACCAACCAAGTCCTTCGGACTGCTTACATTGTCAGATTTACGAGAAATAATTCCTGATGTATTGTGCTCAACGATAGCTGCAACGGCAGTAATTCCTGCACCTTTTTCTAACTTCTTAGCCATGTAGTCTTGGAAATACACTGCAAATGGTGCCTTACCATTAATGACTAAGTCAGAAGAACTTTCTTCTGGTGGCAATTTCAAATCAACATCCACTCCAGCTTCTTTGAAATAACCTTTTTCCTTGGCAACATAAAGCCCAGTGTGGTTAGTATTTGGAGTCCAGTCTAGGATAAAGTCAATCTTCTTGAGTTCTGCTTCTTTATTGTCCTTGGAAGCAGTTCCTTGACCACAGGCCACAAGCACAACAGCTACAAGAGCTGTTACAAGCGTTAAAAACACTTTCCATGTTTTTTTCATTTTGATTTCCTCTTTTCTTTTTTGAAACATTCTACTTCTACGAACGTTTCCATTTAATAACATATTTTTCACTAATATCGACAAATTTCATACCCAAAAGGCTGATAATCGATACCAGAATAATAATAGCAAACATGGTATCATACTGAAACAGTTTCTTGGACTGAATCATGTAGACACCTAATCCCTCAAAGCCTCCCAACCACTCAGATACCACTGTTGTGATAAAGGCGTAGGAGACACTGACCCTCAAACCTGCATAAAAGTAAGGCAGGCTAACTGGGATTTTAAAATGCCACAGAATTTGCCAAGATTTAGCCCGCATTAGACTAAATAAGGTCAGCATATCCTTGTCACAATGCCTAAAACCGTCTAAAATACTGACAATGATAGGAAAGGTTGTCGTCAAGATAATCAAGACAATCTTGGGCAAAATCCCATAACCGAGCCACAAGACCAGAATAGGAGCTATTGCAATGGTCGGAATAGTCTGAACGACCACCATCATAGGGTAAATCAGGTCATTGAGCCAAGTCAAACTGTCCATAAGCACAGCCATGAGACAGGCAATCAAGACTCCCAAAACCAGCCCCAGTAAAGCCACTCTCAAGGTCGCCCAGCTATGGTGCCAGAGAAATTCTCTGTCACGAACAAAGGCCTGGAGAATTTCAAGAGGTGTCGGCAGGATAAACTTGGGGAGCAGTTTAAGAAAACCTGCTAACTGCCAGATTGACAAGACTCCGAGAAAGCCCAATAGACTAATGTGTCGTCTCAGTATACTTTTCAAGTTTCTCATCAATACTTAAAATCTCTCCTACATTTATTTTTACATTGGCAAAGACATTATCTGCCTCATTCCCTGCCACTTCCAGCGCTTCTTTGAGAATGCGCATAAGCTCATCAAACTCCCCTTCCAAGACCGTTTCAAATGGTGTCACTACCATGGTCACTTCTTGAGCTTGCAGATAAGCAATAACCTGATCGATAACAGCTATCCGATCAATCCCCTGTGATAGGGGTAAAACTTGCAAGGCAATGCTTGCTTTCATAACAACCTCCTCTTCTCGTTTTCCTTTGACAAAAAGAAAAACCTTTACCATATATGGAAAAGGTGTAGAATAGACTAAGTATCGTTCCCTACGCTGGCATTACCCAGATCAGGTGCGGTCGAAGCTTAACACTTCCTCTCAGACTGTACACAGACTCCCATATATTATATGGACATATGATAGCGCAAAACAAAAAAAAAGTCAAGGAAACTGCTTACAGAAAAGAGCAGGAAAAATTTCCTACTCCCATTTTCTATACTCGTTCTCCATTACTATTTACTCTGTAACCATCCACCGTCGTATTAACAGCTAAGGCGCCTGATGAGTAAGAATAATACCACTTACCAGAAACTTGATACCAGCCTGTTTTCATTGCCCCTGAACTATCTAGATAATACCACACTCCATTTTCCTTTAACCATCCTGTCTGCATTTCACCAGATGATTTCAAATAATACCAGCTAGAACCGTCTTTCAGCCAACCCGTTGATTTAGAGCCATTTGATTTGAAATGATACCAACTACCATTTATTTTCTTCCAACCAACAGTTGAACTGTTATTGGATCCATAGTTAGAGCTATTTCCTGATTGATTCTGATAATTCTGTGACGAAGCCACTCCCTCTAGCTGAATATAGCGACGACTTCCGTTATAAGCCGTATAACTCAACCACTTGTATCCATCTTTTTCGAGAATTTGATCATAATGAACATTCTCCCCAGGATAATAGTAATCAATCGCAGTTGCGCTAGCTAGAGGCTGATTTTTGATAGCAGCCTTAGCCTTAAAATAATGTGTTCCCCCTGTTGAAGTTGAGGATTGACTATTTCCAACACTGCCACCAGCCAAATCTTTAAAATGAATAAAACCAGTCATAGTATTGGCCTTCACGACGCGCTTGTTATAAGATTCTCTTATTCCATAGTTGTATTCTTCAATTTCAATCTCATCTCCTATTACATTTGATACCCAGGCAACATGACCATAAGTTCCTGCAGTAGACCAAGCAATAGAACCAATTGCTGGTCTATTATCTACGCGATAGCCTTCACGACGAGCACGATAGCCCCATTCATTCGCATTTCCATAAGCAGCCGGAATCTCAAAACCATTGACATTACTCAAACGAAAGGCTGCAAAAGAAGTACACTGACGAGAATACATCCGCCACTTGTCAATCTCCTGACTCCCATTTTTATAATGAGCAGGATAATCATCCCCACGCGCAATCGATCCATTCCCTCCAGAATAGGCATAGACACTATCACCCGCTGCTAGCATCAATCCTACTACTAAAAAAGGAACAACCTTTTTAACTGATTTTCTAAAAGAAAACCCTGTCTCTGTTACTGTAAATGGTGAAATTTTCATTCTTCCTCCTTGAAAATAATATAGTACTCAATGAAAATTAAAGATCAAACTAGGAAGCTAGACGCAGGCTATACTTGAGTATGGCAAGGCGAAGCTGACGTGGTTTGAATTTGATTTTCGAAGAGTATAAATCGAAGATTGCCTTCACTTAAATTATTCGGAGAAAAAAGAAAAAGTGAGAAAATTTCTCACTTTAATCAAGATAATGAATCAAATTCTTTTCTGTAAGAATGTCTGAGTAAGTAAAGGACTCAACATAAACATTAGCTTGTTTATCTCCTTCAACGTTCCCAAATTCCACGATAAATAGGGATGGATAAACTTCAATTAGCTTACCCAATCTATTTTTTTGGCGCTTACGCCCATTTTCCAAGGTCATTTCGATTACATGACCCTCATGCGCCTTGATTTCCTCTTTAATTTTTTTCATCTTAGCTACATCTGTAAATGCATCTGTCATCTTATTTCCTCCCTTTTTGATATACTTGAAAATTTATTGTATTCTTTTTGGAAAATTAATTCCACCGTTCCACGAGCTCCACTACGGTTTTTCTCGATAATAACTTCTACCTTATTATTTGGTATGCCTTCCTCTTCTTCACCACCACGCTCATAGTAGTCGTCGCGATAAAGAAAGGCTACGATATCAGCGTCCTGCTCAATAGACCCAGATTCACGAATATCAGACAAGACTGGCCTCTTGTCCTGACGTTGTTCTACACCACGAGAAAGCTGACTTAGAGCGATTACTGGAACTTTCAGTTCCTTAGCTAAAATTTTCAACTGACGTGAAATTTCTGAAACCTCTTGTTGACGATTTTCTCGACCAGTTCCCGTGATAAGCTGCAAGTAGTCTATCAAAATCAAACCTAGATTACCCGTTTCTTGAGCCAGTTTGCGTGAACGCGAACGAATTTCCGTGATTCGAATCCCTGGTGTATCATCGATATAGATACTTGCATTCGCTAGATTCCCTTGGGCAATGGTATATTTTTGCCATTCCTCATCGGTCAGTTGACCCGTACGGATAGAATGAGACTCTACCAACCCTTCTGCCGCAAGCATACGGTCCACTAGACTTTCCGCACCCATTTCGAGCGAAAAGATAGCAACCGTTTTATCCAACTTGGTCCCAATATTCTGAGCAATATTCAAGGCAAAGGCTGTCTTACCAACTGCCGGACGAGCTGCTAGAATAATCAACTCCTCCTCGTGCAGACCAGTTGTCATATGATCCAAATCACGATAACCTGTCGCAATCCCTGTAATATCGGTCGTTTGTTGCGAGCGAGCTTCCAGATTTCCAAAGTTGACGTTCAACACATCTCGAATATTCTTAAACCCGCTTCGATTGGCATTTTCACTGACATCAATCAGCCCTTTTTCGGCCTGAGCAATAATTTCATCAACTGGTTGTGAAGCCTCGTAAGCTTGATTGACAGACTCTGTCAACTTGGCGATTAATCGCCGTAGCATGGCTTTTTCAGCAACAATCTTAGCATAATACTCCGCATTAGCAGAAGTTGGCACAGAATTGACAATCTCAACCAGGTAAGACAAGCCACCAATATTCTGTAAGTCACCTTGATTATCAAGAATAGTACGAACCGTTGTTGCATCTATAGCATCGCCACGATCCGATAAATCAACCATGGCTTGGAAAATCAAACGATGGGCATACTTAAAAAAGTCTCGAGACTCAATGTATTCTCGCACAAAAACAAGCTTACTCTCATCAATAAAGATAGCTCCTAAAACAGATTGCTCAGCTAAGATATCTTGAGGTTGTACTCGTAACTCTTCTACTTCTGCCATCAGACTTCCCTTCCTTTTACAATCTTGTCAAGAAGGTGTAAATTTATCCTTCTTTCACACGAAGATTGATTACACTTGTGATATCTTGATAGATTTTCACTGGTACATCAATCAAACCAACTGCTCGAATCGGAGCTTGTACTTGGATATGACGTTTATCAATCTTAATTCCAAATTGCTTTTGCAATTCTTCTGCGATTTTCTTATTGGTAATAGAACCAAAAGTACGGCCATCTGGACCAACTTTTTCAACAAATTCTACAACAGTTTCTTCTGCTTCAAGTTGGGCTTTAATTGCTTTTGCTTCTGCAATCATCTCAGCGTGAGCTTTTTCTTCAGATTTTTGTTTACCACGTAGTTCACCTACCGCTTGAGCAGTCGCTTCTTTGGCTAGATTCTTTTTGATAAGAAAGTTTTGCGCATACCCTGTTGGTACTTCCTTAATTTCGCCTTTTTTACCTTTCCCTTTAACATCTGCTAAAAAGATTACTTTCATTCTTCTTTCTCCTTTTCCTTTATTTCATTTAATACAATTTCTGTCAGTTTTTCACCTGCTTCTGACAAGGTTAAATCTTTAATTTGAGCTGCAGCTAAATTAAAGTGGCCTCCACCGCCTAACTCTTCCATAATCCGTTGTACATTCAGTTTACTACGACTCCGAGCTGAGATAGAGATAAATCCTTGTGTATTCTTCGCAAGAACAAAACTCGCTTCAATACCTGACATAGCTAACATGGCATCTGCTGCCTTACTAATAACAACTGTATCATAACATTTCGATTCCTGAGCCTCTGCTATCAATACATCTGAACCTAATTTACGCCCTTGTAAAATCAGTTCATTGACCTCACGATATTCTTCAAAATCTGTCGCAGCAATTTCCTGGATAGCAATACTATCGCTTCCGCGCGTTCTGAGATAGCTAGCAACATCAAATGTCCGACTGGTAACTCGTGAGGTGAAATTTTTAGTATCCAACATCATACCAGCCATCAAGACGCTTGCTTGCATACGACTCAAACGATTTTTCTTAGAATTTTGGAACTGTAGCAATTCCGTTACCAACTCACTAGCACTACTTGCACCACTTTCGATATAAGTGATAACTGCATTATCTGGAAAATCCTGATCCCGTCTGTGGTGGTCAATAACGATGGTCTGTGTAAACAAATCATAAAAATCTTTTGATAAAGTTAAAGCTGTCTTTGAATGGTCTACAAGAATCAACAAAGAACGGTTGGTCACCATCCCCATTGCATCCTTAACAGACAACAACTTCGTAACTCCTTCTTTTTCTAAGAATGAAACAGCTCGTTCAATATCCGGCGACATTTGTTCCTCATCATAAAGAGCATAGCTATTTTCAGTCACATTGCCGGCAAATAACTGCATACCTACAGCAGAACCCAAAGCATCCATATCTAGATTTTTGTGGCCAACTACAAAAACCTGATCTACACTCCGAATCTTATCTGAAATAGCCGTCATCATAGCACGCGTACGAGTCCGTGTACGTTTGATTGAGGCAGCAGATCCACCACCAAAATAAACTGGATTTTTCGTTTCCTCATTCTCCTTGACAACCACCTGGTCGCCACCACGCACTTCAGCCAAGTTCAAGTTGAGCAATGCAACTTTCCCTATTTCATCATGATTTCCATCACCATAAGAAAACCCCATACTTAAGGTCAAAGGCAGCTGTCTCTGTTTCGACTCTTCTCTGAAAGCGTCGATAACAGAAAATTTATCACTCATCAATTCCTCAAGTACCGTATAGTCCGTAAATAGATAAAAACGGTCCATACTCACTCGACGGGAGAACATGGCATGCTTCCCAGCAAATTCTGAAACAAAATTGGCTACAAAACTATTGATATGACTGATATCAGACTCTGATGTTTCATCTTCTAAATCATCGTAGTTGTCAACAGAAACTACACCAATCACAGGTCGACTCGTTACTAACTCAACAGTCGCTTCGTATTCTCCAGACACATCAAAGAAGTAAAGAACTCCTGATACCTTATCCATATGAACCGAATAACGGGTCTCACCCAAGGTGGCATAAGAACCTGGATTTCCTACCGATGCCTTGATAATTGTTTGAATTAATGCCACATCAATTTCGCCCACTTCATTAGTCAAGATCAATTCAGCATAAGGATTAAACCATTCAATTTCACCTGACGACAAGTCTAACTTAATAACTCCAACAGGCATCTGTTCTAACAAGGTTGTCAAACTTTCTTCAGCTTGGTGATTTACATACTGGATTTGTTCTACTTCACTCCTTGAGTAGTAGTCTCTCTGATGGATGAACAATAAAATATATGAACCCAAAATAAGTAGCAAAAGAAATAGCGTTACCAGTGTATTCGTTACAAAAACAAGTTGCACAGATAGCACTCCGAACGCCACTATTCCTAATATTAAGGGGAAAATAGGACTTACATAAAATTTTTTCATTCCAAACCTCTTGGCACCCATTATACCATAATAACCACCAAAAAGCGACTTTTTAAAAGTGTAATCAACAATTCTATCCATTGTAAGAAAAAGGAGGTTTACAACTCAGTAAACCCACCTTTACATATATTAAAATTAAGATTCTTTAACTTCTAACAGACCAATTTCGCCATCTTCACGACGATAAATCACATTAGTTGTTTGATCTTCAACATCCACATAAATAAAGAAATCATGTCCCAATAAATCCATCTGTAGAATAGCTTCTTCCAAATCCATTGGTTTTAAATCAATTTGTTTTGAACGAACAACTCTAGACTGGACAACATTTGGATCTTCCACCAAAGCATCTGTAAATAATTGACTAGTTGCTACCTTGTTTTTATTTTTACGCTCGATTTTTGTTTTATTTTTACGAATCTGACGTTCAATTTTATCGGTTACAAGGTCAATTGAACCATACATATCTTGAGACACATCTTCTGCACGAAGAGTAATAGAGCCAAGCGGAATCGTCACTTCCACTTTAGCAGTTTTTTCACGATACACCTTCAAGTTAACTCGAGCATCCAACTCTTGCTCAGCTTGAAAATACTTTTCGATCTTTTCGAGTTTAGAAACTACATAATCACGAATTGCTTCTGTTACTTCTAGGTTTTCACCACGGATACTATATTTAATCATATGAGTACCTTCTTTCTAAACATTTTTGTTTTTCTGATTTCATTATAACGCTTTCATTTTGTTTTTGCAAATTTTTTCCTCATCTTACAAGGGAAAATGTTTTTACATCCTCTGCACCTGCCTCTTCCAGCAGTTTCTTCACACGATTTATAGTTGTTCCCGTAGTGTAAATATCATCTATAAGTAGTATTTTTTTAGGAATAGTAACTCCACTTTTAATAAAGAAAGGAAGTTCTGTTGCCAAGCGTTCTGAACGACTTTTAGAAGAACTAGCACTCTCTTCTCTTTTATCTAATAAATCCAGATACTTGAAACCTGCTGCTTCAACTAAACCTTCAACCTGATTAAATCCTCTGTCAGCATATCTCTCCTTACTTAATGGAATGACTACAAATTGATACTCTTTGTACTTTTTCAACTCCTCACTTAAAAATGAAGAAAAAACTTTTCTTAAAAGGAAGTCCCCATCAAACTTATATCGACTGAAAAAATCTTTCATAGCTTGATTGTAAGTGAAAATCGCTCTATGGTAGACCTTAACTCCTTCTTTACACCAAAATTGACAATCTTGACACTTTGTTGACAGTCCTATTTTCATACAGTTTGGACAGTGCTCTTCTCCAATTCTCTCAAAAGTAGAATCACAGTCTGAACAAAGACAAGAGTCATCATTCCTCAAAAGCAAGAGACTACTAAAAGTTAAAACAGTCTTCATAGTCTGCCCACATAACAAACACTTCATAAGCCTGCCTCCTTGTTCATCTGCTGAATTTCCTTAATTGCCTTCTTGATTGAAGCATTTAACCCGTCATGAAAGAAAATCAAATCTCCTGTCGGTCTATCCATGCTTCGTCCAACTCGTCCACCAATCTGAATCAAACTAGACTTGGTAAACAGACGATGGTTGGCCTCTACTACAAAAACATCCACACAAGGGAAGGTAACTCCTCGTTCCAAGATTGTCGTACTGATAAGTATTGTCAGTTCTCCATCTCGAAAAGCTTGCACTTGCTCTAATCGATTTTCTGTTACAGAAGACACAAATCCGATTTTCTCATTTGGAAATTGCTCCTGTAAGATTTCTTTTAGCTGCTCCCCTTTCTTAATTTCTGATGCAAAAATGAGTAACGGATAAGCTGTCTTTCTCTGTTTCTCAATATAAGACTTTAACTTTGGTGACAAACGATTCTTATCCAAATAGCGATTAAAATCCGATAACCAAACTGGTTTAGGAATAATCAAAGGATTCCCATGAAATCGTCTAGGCAAGCTCAATCGTTTTAATTCTCCTATGCGAACCTTCTTATCTAACTCATCTGTCGAAGTCGCCGTTAAAAAGATTCTCAACCCATTCTCCTTTACACTATTCTTGACAGCATGGTAAAGCGTAGGATTGTCAACATAAGGAAAGGCATCTACTTCATCCACTATCAGCAAATCAAAAGCTTGATAAAATTTCAATAACTGATGAGTTGTCGCAACAACTAATGGTGTTCGGAAGTACGGTTCTGATTCTCCGTGTAGCAGGGATATCTTACAAGCAAAATCATCTTGCAGGCGCTTGTATAGCTCCAAACAAACATCTATGCGAGGACTGGCTAAACATACTGCACCTCCCGCATTGATCACCTTAGCTACAACTTGATAAATCATTTCTGTCTTTCCTGCTCCTGTTACCGCATGAACCAAGGTTGGTTCTTGCTTATCTACTGCTTGAATCAGTCCCTCTGACACCTTCTCTTGAAAAGGAGTTAATTGACCACGCCATTTAAGAACATCTTGCTTCGGAAAATCCTCCTGCGGAAAATAGTATAAAGCTTGATCACTCCTAACTCTCTTCATCAGCAAGCACTCTCGACAATAGTAAGCACCGATGGGCAAATACCATTCCTTTAGAATAATACTATTACAACGTTGACAGACAAGTTTCCCCTTCTCCTTTCTCATTGCTGGAAGTTTCTCCGCCAACTGACGTTCCTCTTCTGTTAATTCATTCTCCGTAAACAAACGACCGAGATAATTTGGATTTACTTTCATACTTCTTTATTCGTAAAAATCTAGCACTTTAGATGATTTTTTAGTACAATTAAATCATGGAATTTAGAACAATTAAAGAGGACGGACAAGTCCAAGAAGAAATCAAAAAATCCCGCTTTATCTGTCATGCCAAGCGTGTTTATAGCGAAGAAGAGGCTCGTGACTTCATTACTGCCATCAAAAAAGAACACTACAAAGCTACGCATAACTGCTCTGCTTTTATTATTGGAGAACGTAGTGAGATTAAACGTACAAGTGATGATGGTGAGCCCAGTGGTACTGCTGGCGTTCCCATGCTTGGGGTACTAGAAAATCACAATCTCACTAATGTCTGTGTAGTCGTGACACGCTACTTTGGTGGCATTAAGCTAGGCGCTGGAGGACTGATTCGTGCATACGCAGGCAGTGTGGCCTTAGCTGTCAAAGAAATTGGCATCATTGAAATAAAGGAACAGGCTGGCATTGCTATTCAAATGTCTTACGCTCAGTATCAAGAGTACAGTAATTTCCTTAAAGAACATAATCTCATGGAGCTGGATACAAACTTTACAGATCAAGTCGATACGGTGATTTATGTTGATAAGGAAGAAAAAGAAACTATTAAAGCTGCACTTGTGGAGTTTTTTAATGGAAAAGTTACTTTAACTGATCAAGGTTTACGAGAAGTTGAAGTTCCTGTAAACTTAGTGTAAATAATAGATAATACAGTGTTTGACTGACATTTTTACCGCTACTTTAATTAGTAACATAAAAAGTGCTTGCCAAGACCTACTAGAAAATGAAGCAATTCAAAAAGAGAACGGATAGCGTTATCCTTTACACCTATTTACTAGAATTAGCTTATCACAATCACTTAAAAATTAATAGCTTAGACCTATGATATAAAAAAATCCTATCGCTCCGATAGGATTTCTATATTTTACAAATGGTATAGATAGCGTTATACTAGAGATATCTTATACAAAGAGGTATTCATATGTCTATTTATAACAACATTACTGAATTAATCGGTCAAACTCCGATTGTTAAACTAAACAACATCGTGCCAGAAGGTGCCGCGGATGTCTATGTAAAGCTTGAAGCATTTAACCCTGGTTCATCTGTAAAAGACCGTATTGCTCTTAGCATGATTGAAAAAGCTGAACAAGACGGTATTCTAAAACCGGGTGCTACTATTGTTGAAGCAACAAGTGGAAACACTGGTATTGGACTTTCATGGGTAGGTGCTGCTAAAGGGTATAAAGTTGTCATCGTTATGCCTGAAACTATGAGTGTGGAACGACGTAAGATTATCCAAGCCTATGGTGCTGAACTCGTCCTCACTCCTGGTAGCGAAGGAATGAAAGGTGCTATCGCAAAAGCCCAAGAAATCGCTGCTGAACGCGATGGTTTCCTTCCTCTTCAATTTGACAATCCAGCTAATCCAGAAGTACACGAAAGAACAACAGGAGCTGAAATACTAGCTGCTTTCGGTAAAGATGGATTAGACGCCTTTGTTGCTGGAGTTGGTACTGGTGGAACAATTTCTGGTGTTTCTCATGCACTCAAAACAGCAAATTCTAACATTCAAGTTTATGCAGTAGAAGCTGATGAATCTGCTATTCTATCTGGTGAAAAACCTGGACCACACAAAATTCAAGGTATCTCAGCTGGATTTATTCCTGATACACTGGATACAAAGGCTTATGATGGTATCGTTCGTGTAACGTCAGACGATGCTCTAGCACTCGGCCGTGAAATTGGTGGAAAGGAAGGTTTCCTTGTAGGGATTTCTTCAGCTGCAGCTATCTACGGAGCCATCGAGGTTGCCAAAAAATTAGGTACAGGTAAGAAAGTCCTTGCTCTAGCACCAGATAACGGCGAACGTTATTTGTCTACAGCACTCTATGAATTTGAAGTGTAGTCTCCTAAATACATTTAGCCCTTATTATAGGGCTTTTTATTTATACCTTGAAAAATCGACTGCATAGAAAAGGCTTTGGGCAGATAAAGGCTTGTTTGGGTTACAAAAGATGTAATCTGATACTCAATCAAAATCAAAGAGCAAACTAGGAAGCGAGCTGCAGACTGTACTTGAGTACAGCAAGGCGAAGCTGACGTGGTTTGAATTTGATTTTCGAAGAGTATGAGATGTAAGCGTCAAGTGAGAATTGACATAGGATTGGTACTTATAGCCAACAACCTCCTAAAATACAATAAGAGAACGACTCAAAATTAAAAAGCTGGAGTTCCGCAATTGGAAATCTCTAGCTTTTTTATGGCTGAGAACTATTTTGTCCCAGACTCTTCTATGATTAGTTATTCAAGGCTGCTGCCATTGTAGCTGCAACTTCAGCTTCGAAGTCGTTTGCAGCTTTCTCGATACCTTCACCAACTTCAAAGCGAGCAAATTCAACTACTGAAGCGTTAACTGATTCAAGGTATGCTTCAACTGTCTTGCTGTCATCCATGATGTAGACTTGTGCAAGAAGTGTGTAAGCTTGGTCAACTTTAGTGTTGTCAAGCATGAAGCGGTCCATTTTACCTGGGATGATTTTGTCCCAGATTTTTTCTGGTTTGCCTTCTGCAGCCAACTCAGCTTTGATGTCAGCTTCAGCTTGAGCAATCACTTCATCAGTCAATTGAGCTTTTGATCCATACTTCAAGTGTGGAAGTGCTGGTTTACCAACCATTGCACGGCTTTCGTTGTCTTGGTCGATAACGTGGTTCAATTGTGCCAACTCATCTTTAACGAATTGCTCATCCAATTCTTTGTAAGAAAGAACTGTTGGTTTCATCGCTGCGATGTGCATTGACAATTGTTTAGCAAGAGCTTCGTCTCCACCTTCAACAACTGAAATAACACCGATACGTCCACCGTTGTGTTGGTAAGCTCCAAAGTGTTGTGCATCTGTTTTTTCAATCAAAGCAAAGCGACGGAATGAGATTTTTTCTCCGATAGTTGCTGTTGCAGATACGTATGCAGCTTCAAGAGTTTCACCTGAAGGCATTGTCAAAGCAAGGGCTTCCTCATTGTTAGCAGGCTTTCCTTCAGCAATAACTTTAGCTGTAGTATTTACCAATTCAACGAATTGAGCGTTTTTCGCAACGAAGTCAGTTTCCGCATTTACTTCAATAACTGCTGCAACATTACCGTTAACATAAACACCAGTCAAACCTTCTGCAGCAACACGGTCAGCTTTCTTAGCTGCCTTAGCCATACCTTTTTCACGAAGCAATTCAATCGCTTTTTCGATGTCACCGTCTGTTTCTACAAGCGCTTTTTTAGCGTCCATAACACCGGCACCAGATTTTTCACGCAACTCTTTTACAAGTTTAGCTGTAATTTCTGCCATTTTGATTCTCCTATATTTTTTAAAAATAGGAGAGCCGGGCTAAGCCCCGCCCTCCTAGGTAATACTATTTATATAAATTAAGCGTTGTCGCCTTCTACAACTTCAACGATTTCTTCGATTGAATCTGCTTGAGCTTCTGAAGCTACAAACTCTGCTTCAACTGCTGCTGCATCTTCACCTTGACGTCCTTCGATGATAGCGTCAGCCAATTTAGCTGTAATCAATTTAACAGCGCGGATAGCGTCATCGTTAGCTGGGATGATTACATCGATATCATCTGGATCAGTATTTGTGTCAACCATCGCTACAACTGGAATTCCCAATTTTTTAGCTTCTTTAACAGCGATTTGCTCTTTATGTGGGTCAACTACGTACATCACATCTGGGATACGAGGCATATCTTCGATACCACCCAAGAATTTTTCAAGACGTGCACGTTGTTTGTTAAGAAGTGCAACTTCTTTCTTAGGAAGAACTTCGAAAGTTCCATCTTCTTCCATACGTTTGATTTCTTTCAAACGAGCGATACGTTTTTGGATTGTTCCCCAGTTTGTAAGAGTTCCACCCAACCAACGGTGGTTGATGAAGTATTGACCTGAACGTACTGCTTCTTCAGCAACTGCATCAGCTGCTTGTTTCTTAGTACCAACGAACAATACAACTGCATCGTTAGCTGCTGCATCACGCATGAAATCGTAAGCTTGGTCAGCGTATTTTACAGTTTGTTGCAAGTCGATAACGTGAATTCCGTTACGCTCAGTGAAGATGTACTTAGCCATCTTAGGGTTCCAGCGACGAGTTTGGTGACCAAAGTGTACACCAGCCTCAAGAAGTTGTTTCATTGAAATTACTGCCATGAGTATTTCTCCTTTTTGTTTTTTTCCTCTTCTTGACTTCAACTCGCAAAACGACCCAGGGGCAACTGTTTCACAATTCATCAAGAATGAGTATTATCGTTCACACGACAAGTTTCATTTTACCATACTTTTTCAATATTTTCAAGCTATTTTAATAGATTTTTAAAGTAAGTTCACTATATAAATCATCATAAAAGAGACTCGAATAGAGCCTCTTCGTTTCATTTATTAGTTTGGATAAATATATGTTACAAAACCTTCTGAAGTTGTAGTAGGATTGAACCATCCACGTTTATTTCCGATTGTACGGTTTCCACCATAGTTTGATTCAGAAACTTGGATACTTGTTGATGATGAAACCGCTGTAACCACGGCTACGTGTCCATAGCCACCATCATTCCAACATGCAATCGCACCAACTTGAGGTGTAGATCCTGTACGGAATCCTGCTGCAGCTGCACTTGTGGCCCACTGTGCTCCATTACCCCAGTAGTCTCCAGCCCAAGGTGCCAATGTCTTAGCTCCCCATGTACACTCACCAGTTGGATAACTTGACGCATTTGTGCTATATGTTGGATGATGTTTCACTAGTGCAGGAGTATAGCTTGAATATGATTCAGAGACTGCTTGAACTTCTGCTGTAAAAGTTGTATTCCCAGAAGCAACAACTGTTTGTTCTTGACTTGCTTGTTTAGCTTTATAAGCAGCTTCTGCTTCCGCTGCAGCTTTAGCTTCTGCTTCCGCTGCAGCTTTTTTCTCAAGTAAACTTGCTTTTTCATCCTCTGCTGTAGCCTTTTCAGCAGCAAGATTCAATTCTGCAGCTTTCAATTCTGCTTGTTTTGTAGTTAATGTTTGAGCATCATCAGCTAATTTTTGTTGATTTGCAATAACTGTATTAATTGCATCATTATTTGCTACTTGTTTTTCAGAAATAGCTTTTTTATCTGCTTTTTGTTGTTCCAACATCTTATTGTTTGCAGATACGATTTCGCTCATTGCAGCAACACGTGAAATAGCTTCTGTAATCGATTTTGAGTTTACAATTGTATTTATGTAACTTGTTGCAGCTCCATTTGTTTGAGCACTACGAGCTTGTTTTTGCAACGAATCATTACGAGATACAATATTCTTAGAAAGTTCTGTAATTTCACCCTCAAGCTTTTTAGATTCTGCTTGTAGTCTATCATTTTCAGATTGCAAGTTTGATTGCTCTGTTTGAATAGAAGATACTTGCTCCTGAATTTGATTAACTTGTTTTTGAGCTTCTTGTTGTTGTGCTGTTAAATTACTAATTTTATTATCTTGAGCAGCAATTTTGTCATCAGTAGTTTCTGCATGCGCAGTTGTTAAAACAGCAACTTGAGAAACCATTACTGTACTTAGTAAAAGTGACGCTAAGATTTTTTTCTTCATATTCCGTAGATACTCCTTCTATTTAAGACAATACTAGTATACCAAAAAAAGACATAATAAATATTACGCCTTTATTACATTTGTATTTCTTTCTCATAGATAAAATTTTTCAAAAATAAACTGAAAAACAATCATCCATATAAGATTTAAAATCATTGATGGTACTAAACTGTAGACTATGAACAAAGACATACTATCCACAGTTAAACCTACCACTATTGCAAGTATATATGCCCCCATCTCAAATAGAAAAGTCATGACAATAATTGCCAACATTCTCGTCCAACGATTCAATAAAATAACACTATTAAATTTATGGAGAAATACCCCCAACAAGACGAACAACAGAGTCGCAATTCCAATCAAGTGGAAAAAGTAAATATCATAAACTAAACCAACTACAAAACAATAAGCTAAATAGAGATATTCTGATACTTCAATCGTCTCAAATAAGAGAAATAAGAACAGAAAATGACTAGTCAACTGTACATGGGGGAAAAATGAGCCCAGAAGCTGGCTAATATGGGCGTCAATTAGAACAAAGAAAGGAAGCAATAAAAACACTCCAACCCGCTTCAACTGTCTCATTATGAATTCCCCACTAATTCTATCACATCTACATTATGAGTATCTGCACTCAATTTAACAGTCACTTCTCGTGTCAAATAGTCCGTACTATGCGTTGTGGCAACCACTTTACCAACAGGAATATCAGCAACATTAAAGTTTCCTAATCCACCCGTTGTCACCTTATCGCCTGCACTAATATCGCTATTACTATTTAATTGGCTAATTTTAAGAACCTCATTTTCCTTGTCATAGCCAACAATAATCCCATAAATTGTAGCAGAACCATGTTGAATTTTAACAGAAATCTTATCAGCATTTTCCGTATTTGTCAGAAGGTTGACCATAGTAGAGTTGTCCTCCACTTTTGAAACACTCCCAATCAAACCACCATTTGCAATGGCTAACATATTTTCAGAAACCCCTTTTGATTTGCCTGCATACAGGGTCAATTCCTGCTTCCAAGATACTGGAGAACGCATAATAACATCTGCTGCTAAAGTCTTTGTAGCTTGCAATTTAGACTTCATATCAAGCAATTGGCGCAGTTGTTCATTTTCTGTCTTTAAACTTTCCGCCTCATTTGATTTAACTTCTAATTGGTAAATCTGTTTCTTCAAACTTTCATTTTCATTATATGTTCGTGTCAAATGAGCCAAATCTGATTTGACAGAATCAAACCACTGAAAAGGTTTTTGTACAACCCTATCAACCAATGAGATTCCATCTCCTAATTTTGTCACAATTGTGCTCGAATAAGTCGTCGCTAAGAGAGCTGACACAAGCAGAACGGTGACAAAAATAATAATGACATATTTTGATTTTTTAAAACGGTTCATATCCCTACCTTTATATCAAAAACTGTTACAGTAATTTTTTATCAATTCCTGAAAGCTACTAAGATTTTAAGAAAAATAAGCAACAACCAAGTACGAGAACAACAAGAAGGGTCAGCGTATCCTTTCGAGTCCATTCCAATTGTCGGTATTGACTTCTGCCTTTTCCCCCCTGATAACCACGCGCTTCCATAGCGATAGCCAAAGAATCTGCACGTTTCAAACTTGTCGCAAAAAGAGGAATCAAAATAGGAATCATCGCCTTTACTTTTTGAACAATACTTCCTTCACCAAAATCCACTCCACGCGCTTTCTGTGCATTCATAATCCGCGTCGTATCATCCATTAAGGTCGGAACAAAACGCAAACTCATAGATAGCATTAAACCAATTTCATGAACTGGAACTTTCACACGCTTTAAAGGCGCTAACAAAGCTTCGACAGCTGATGCCAAACTTAAGGGCATGGTCGTTAAGGTTAACAAAGTTGAAAAGAAAATAATCAATACAAAGCGACAAAAAATAATTCCAGCTTGTTGCAAAGCATAATCTGTGATTCTCACAAACGAAAACTCAAATAAAACATTCCCATTAGAAATGAAAAACAGTTGAAAAATGGTTGTGAAGGCAATCAAGAAAAACATAGACTTCAAGCCCTGAATAAAAAATGAAAGAGATACTCCTGACAAGGCAATAAATATCCCTGTCGCTATGAAAAGAATTAGATTCGTCAAGGGATTATTAGCCCAAAACACAATCAAAATCAGTAGCATCATAGCAAGCAATTTGCTACGTGGATCCAACCGGTGAACAATCGAATCTCCTGGGATATAACGTCCCAAAATCATACTATCCATTTAGCGACTCCTTGAACTCCTCTATCTTAATCGGTAATCGTTTAAATGACACGCCTCTATCAGCCAATCGTTTACAAAAGGCCGTAATTTTAGGTACTCCCAACTGCACTTCTTCCATAAAGACAACATCTTGAAAGATATCACTTGGCTTACCACCCTTAACTAGACGTCCCTTTTCCATCACATAGACTTGATTCGCATATTCAGCAACATCATCCATCAAATGCGTTACCAAGACGATGGTCATCCCTGACTGGTGGAGTTTTCTGAACAAGTTCATCAACTCTTTTCTACCCAAAGGATCCAGGCCTGCTGTGGGTTCATCTAAGACTAATACAGCTGGCTCCATGGCAAGTATGCCTGCAATGGCCACACGTCTCATTTGTCCCCCTGACAGCTCAAATGGGCTACGATTTAAAAGTGATTCATCAATTCCAACCAGAGCCAGTTTCTCACGAGCAATCTGCTCCGCATCTTCTTCAGAAACTCCAAAATTTTGCGGTCCAAAAGCAACGTCTTTCAAAACCGTTTCTTCAAAAATCTGATTTTCAGCAAACTGAAATACCAAGCCAACTTGTTTTCTAATTTGACGAATATCTTTATTTTTAGAAGTCGAGGTGATTAAAGTATCAAAAACTCGCACACTCCCTTGACTTGGTACCAATAAACCATTTAAGAGTTGTAAAATAGTTGATTTACCACTACCTGTGTGCCCAATTAAAGCCGTATAAGAACCATCTTCAATCGTCAAAGAAACATCCGACAAAGCTGTTGAAGCTAAGGGAGTCCCTTCTTGGTACGTAAAACTCACATTTTCTAGAGCAATTCCCATAGCTTATCCTCTAGCTCACTTTCTGTCAAATAATTTTCAGGTAAATTATAGCCATTCTGGCTCAAAGAATGTTTTAATTGATTAGCAAAAGGATCGTCTAATCCAATTTGATCTAAATCATTTCGAGAGAAAAGTTCTCTTGGGCTACTGGTTGATTCAATTTCCCCTCTTTTCATGACCAATACGCGATCACTCATGGCAACTTCTTCCAAATCATGTGTAATGGAAATGACCGTCATATCATAGTCTTTTCGAATTCCTCTTACTGTCTCAATAAGTTCTCTACGACCCTCAGGATCTAACATACTCGTTGCTTCATCTAAGATTAAAATAGCTGGTCTTAGGGCTACAACACCTGCAATAGCAACACGTTGCTTTTGGCCACCTGATAGACGCGCTGGCTCTCTCTTTTTAAAGTCCAACATGCCAACTAAATCCAGAGCTTCTTCCACTCTCTTTTTCATTTCTTGACGAGAAAGACCCTGATTTTCCAAACCAAAGGCAACATCATCTTCAACAGTCGCTCCAACAAATTGATTGTCTGGATTTTGAAAAACCATACCAATTTGACGACGTATATTCCAAATATTTTCCTCAGTCAAACGTTGGCCATCTATTACAATCTCTCCAGATTCCGCTTCCAATAAGCCATCAATTAACCGGACAGTCGTTGATTTACCACTACCATTATGCCCTACAATCGAAAGCCATTCTCCACGTTTTACGTGAAACGTAATATCCTTCACATCGTAGTATTTCTGATTTTCTTTATAACGAAAAGAAAGATTTTTTACATCAATTATTGATTTCATTTCGAACCAAATGTCCCTTTAAATACATAGGCACTACCCTTGAAATAATCATAGCCAGAGTAGATAGTGAAAAACAAAGCTACATAAAGTAGAACTTGACCAAGCAAAGTCCAATGTAATAGCAAGAAAATAATGGCAAACATCTGACTGAAAGTTTTAATTTTTCCAGGCATTGCTGCTGCTAAAACTTTCCCACCAGTTTCAACCAATAAAAGCCTTAAACCTGTCACAGCCAACTCACGACAGATGATTACTGCAACAATCCAAGCTGGAGCCATCCCTAGCTCAATCAACATAATAAAAGCCGACATAACTAGTAGCTTATCCGCCATTGGATCTGCAAATTTACCAAAATTACTAACCACATTCCATTTACGAGCTAAATATCCATCTAAATAGTCTGTAATACTGGCAATAGCAAAGATAATAGCTGCCACTATATGACTCTCTATCGAATTTCCTATCGTTAAAATAGAGATAAAAATAGGTATAAAGAGAATTCGACCTATTGTTAAGAGATTTGGAATTTGTTCTTTTTTCATTCGTTTTTCCTTAATTTTTAGTAAAGGTTACAGTGATTTGTCCAGTCTGAGCTGTTAATTTCGATAAATCAACAGTCTGATTATCTACTGTTAAAGCGACACCTTTGACAACACCTAACGTAATCATTACAGAATTTTTAGTTGAAACTGTTGTTTCCGCACTTTTATTATCAGGTGATAAGGTCACCCCACCCTCAAGCTCACTTTCTGAAACACTAACCCAACTTCTAGCATCTGAGACTGATAATTGTAATTTTGCAGTTTCCTTACTTGTTTTATAAGCGATTTCTACTCGATTTCCCTCACCTGATACACTTATAGTTGGTTCAATATTCGAAGAGCTACTTGATGAACTACTACTTGAAGATGAAGTTACAGAACTAGTTGAGCTTGTTGCTTGAACTACACTATAACTAGAGGCAGATGAACGCTCTGGTTGGGCCTGAAGATAATTCCAAACATAATAAGTCACAAAAATGACAATCGATAGTGCAAAGAGTACAAAATAAAATAAAGGTAAAAATGATGTCTTATTTTTCTTACTTGAACGTCTCCTACCTGTCAACTCGTCTTCATCAACATCTACTTCCTCATAAGTAATCATGCTCCTAGAATCGTAAGCATCCAAGATAATTCGCTCATCTAGCTCAACTGCCCAAGCATACTTTCGCAAAAAAGAACGAGTGTAAAATGGACTAGGAAGTTGATCAAAATCATCAGCTTCCATTGCCTCCAACATATCCAACTGAATTTCTGTTTTTTTATGTAATTCTTCTAAAGTCAACCCTTGGTTAGTTCTAGCTAAACGTAAAACCTCACCAATTGTTTTTTTCCTCATACTTGTCATCCCTTCTTTCTAGTGTCTATTATGATAGGTTACTACGATGGGAATATTGTAAAATCAACTATATCCCCTTCATCTATTAAGTGATGCCCTGCTTCAAGGACATCCTCTAAAGTGATTTCCTGTAAAATCTTTGGTAAATCAAAAATTGTCTCACCATGTTCAAAAGCATCATATTGCGTTGCAATAAATTCAAGAGAGTTCATGCTACTGAAAAATTCTCCAAACATCTCTCTTTTGATAATATCTAAATGATCCTCTGTAATATCTAAATCCTTTGTAAAATTACGAATAGCCTTCCTAAACTGATGAGATAAAGCAACTGGCTCTTTCGTATCCATTGTCAACATAACAAAATGAAAACGACTTGTTACTTCAATTTCAAGAGATAAGGAAGCATCTATTTTACCTGATTCATATAACTTTTGAAAACGATCCGAAGTCCAACCAAACATCATTGCAAACAATAATTTTAATAAAATATGGTGTCGATAGCAATCCGCCTCAGCAACTTCTCGATTACCTCTAATCCCAATCGCTAGTTTGGGAGAAGATACTTCCATTCTCATACTGTCTGTTTGCTTTACAGCCTGTAAAACAAATTTTTCTCTTGTTACTTCCTGAACATCTAAATCTTCCAGTTCTTTTCTTTCAAAGTAGTCCTGTACTTGATTCACATCAAAATTGCCAACTAAAAACAGAGACATGTTTACAGGTTTGTAAAACCTTGTAAAATTCTCTTGCAAATTAGTTAGATTGATTTGGGAAATTGACTCCTCACTTCCAACTATGTCAGTTGCTAAAGGTGTACCAGAATACAAATTCGCTAAAGTTGAAAAGAATAAACACGAATCTGGATCATCCTGATACATTTCTCGTTCTTGCTGGATAATATCCTGCTCTTTTAAAATGGAATCTTCAGTCAAGTGTGCTGATGTTACCAATTCATCAAGTAAATCTAAATTCTCTAAGAGATGATCCGTTGCTGAAAAGAGATAGTTTGTTTTTGTAAAGCTTGTAAAGGCATTACTATCTGCACCTAGACTCGTAAAAGCCGACATTAAATCGCTAGCATCTTTTCTCTCAAACAATTTATGTTCAAGAAAATGAGCAATTCCTGCAGGATGTTGTTTTACATCTCCGTCAACTTCTGTGACAAGCGTATCTACTGAACCAAACTGTACAGTTACACTACCGTAAACCTCTTTAAATTCCTTTTTAGGCAAAAGAGCAACTGTCAATCCATTTGACAAACGAGTTTGATAAATCATTTCTTTTACAGCTGGATAGTATTTTTCTTCAAAAACAACCTTTGTCATTCTATTCCTTCCATAAAGTAAATCGCTTGTAGTTTCACATTATTAGCTGCTCTACAAATAGCATCTTTGTCAACTTGCTCGAGTTTTGCAATCCAACCTTTAAAGTCTGCTGAAGATTTTCCAAGTAAGGCATTTTGATAAGCACGTTCAATCAATGAACCTTGATTATCTTGAGAAAGTAACAAAGATCGACGAATCATTTCCTTGGTCTGCTCTAACTCAAGATCTGTAAAATAACCTTTTTTTATATCAAGCAGTTGATTATTCATCATTTTTCGAGCCTGATTCCGATTTTCTCGATCAATACCAGCATACATCCTCAAAAATCCACTAAATAAATCAAGCTGACTTGAAATGGTATAAGCTAATCCAGCATTTTCACGGACATTTGTAAAGAGTTTAGAGTGAGCAAATCCACCCAGTAAACCATTCATTACAATCATGGGTAAATGTTGCTCATCACCATATTCAGCAGAGCAATGATAGCCCAACTCTAAAATAGACTGTCCCACATTTTTCCGAACCATGCCTTCCTGAAGGATATTGGAATAAGGTTGACAATACTGAACCTTCACATCTCCTTTTCGAGCTTTAAAGCCAAATGATTCTAATACATTTTGAATTTCAACCTCATTAAAATCACCCAGGAAAAAGAAATCTATTCGATCATTGGCCAAAAATTCTTGGAAACAAGAATAAGAACTTTGTGGAGTTTCAGCTAAAATACGATTTCGTAAATCACTATATTCCAATTTGAGACGTTGATCATGAAAAAACAATTTATCTAATTCTTTATGTGCAAAATAAAAAGAATCATCCATATCAGCTGCTAAACTTGCTAGCAATTGTTTTTTCTCAATTTCAAATAAGGCCGAATCAAAGCCATTATCAACTACTACGGGTGAAAAAAGAGTTTCTTTTACTAGTTCCAAAACCTGTGAAGTTAACACATTTTTCCTACTTAAAAACTCATCACGAACATAAGTGAATGTCAATTCTACAATATGACTTTGCCCTCTTCTAAAACAATTGGTTGACATATCTGTACCGTATAGACTGGCCAAGTGTCTTCTCAAATCTTGAGAAGTGGGATACATCTGGTTAGCTGTTTCTAGCATACTCGCACTCAACATGCGACCTGCAATCGTATCAAGAGATAATGGAGCTGTAAAACGCACGGTAATTTTGTTCGTTTTAAACTTCTTTGATTGGATAAAATGTGTTGAAATTCCATGCACTAACTCCATGATTTACCTCCTTATATACAGACTTCTATTATATCACGAAAACCTGAAATTTTCTTGTTCCCTGTAACAGTTTTGAAATAAAAATCGCTTACATTTCTCCCTGTTTCTATCACCATTTTTAGGAAAATATGGTATAATACCAAAGATTGAGGTGAATTATGGAATACAAATTATTTGAAGAATTTATTACCCTCCAAGCACTGCTCAAAGAACTTGGAATTACACATAGCGGAGGAGCTATCAAATCCTTTCTCTCTGAACATTCTGTTTACTTTAATGGGGAGTTAGAAAGTCGTCGTGGTAAAAAACTTCGTATTGGTGATAAAGTTGACATCCCTGACATGAATATTGACATCTTGTTGACACAACCTACTTCTGAGGAGCAAGAGGAATACCAAGCTGATAAAGTTGAAAAAGAACGGATCGCTAAACTTGTAAAGGAGATGAATAAGGGAGTTAAAAAAGACAAATCGAAACCTACTTCAGCACCTAAAAACAAACAAGCTCCGCGATTCCCTGGTAGATAATCATGTGGCTACAAAACCTATCTCTCAAGACTTTTCGTAACTACAAAGAGACGAAAATAGACTTTAATCCTAAATTGAATGTCTTTTTAGGACGCAATGCACAAGGAAAAACAAATATGCTAGAGGCTATCTATTTTTTAGCCTTAACGCGTAGTCATCGAACTCGAACAGATAAAAATCTCATTCATTTTGATGAGGAACAACTTCATCTTTCAGGTCTTATTCAGAAAAAAACAGGATCCATTCCTCTCGAAATTGAACTAACACAAAAAGGACGTGTAACAAAAGTTAATCACTTAAAACAGGCACGACTTTCAGATTACGTAGGACACATGAATGTTGTCTTATTTGCTCCTGAAGATTTACAACTAATTAAAGGATCACCTTCAGTTCGACGAAAATTTATTGATATGGAACTTGGACAAATTAAGCCAATCTATTTATCTGACTTAACCAATTATAACCACATCCTAAAACAAAGAAACACTTATCTAAAATCAGCTCAAAAAATAGATGAAACCTTCCTTTCAGTATTGGATGATCAACTAGTTGATTATGGATGTCGTGTAATGAATCACCGCTTAGATTTCATAAAAAAATTAGAATCATGTGGGCGTAAGAAACATTTTGAACTCTCTAATCAGATTGAAGAGTTGTCAATATCCTATCAACCTTCTGTCAATATAACTGACAAAGAAGACTTATCCGAATCTTTCAAATTTGCTTTAGAAAAAAGTAGGTCCAGAGATTTATTTAAAAAGAACACTGGTGTTGGTCCTCATCGGGATGATATTTCTTTTTATATAAATAGAATGGATGCTAGTTTCGGAAGTCAAGGCCAACATCGTAGTCTCGTCCTGTCTATAAAATTAGCAGAAATCGAGCTAATGGAAAGTATTACTACAGAATCCCCGATATTACTGCTTGACGATGTTATGAGCGAACTTGACAACACTAGACAACTAAAATTATTAGAAACGATTTCTCATTCAATCCAAACCTTTATCACAACAACAAGCATAGATCATCTTCAAAATCTACCAGAAAATCTAAGTATTTTCACTATTCAAGACGGTAAAGTTATTGTAAATAAAACTTGACAATATTGTAAAAGAACTCCTATTTTCACGGGAGTTCTTTTTATTTCTTTTACATAGAATAATTTGGTGCCTCATTAGTAATTTGTACATCATGAGGATGACTTTCTTTCAAACCAGCACCAGACATTTCAATAAATTGAGCATTATCATGCAACTCTTTAAGGTTAGCTGCACCACAATAACCCATACCAGAACGAATACCACCAATCATTTGGAAGACGATATCAGCTGCCGCTCCTTTATAAGCAACACGACCTTCAATTCCTTCTGGAACAAGTTTATTTGCTTCATTGACAGAACCTTGGAAGTAACGATCGCTTGAACCTTTCTTCATTGCTGCAATTGATCCCATACCACGGTAAGTCTTGAATTTACGTCCTTGGAAGATTTCAGTTTCACCTGGAGCTTCATCAGTTCCAGCAAACATAGATCCAAGCATAACTGCATTTCCACCTGCAGCAAGGGCTTTTACAATATCTCCAGAATACTTGATTCCACCGTCAGCAATGATCGTTTTCCCATATTCACGCGCAACGGCTGCAGCATCATAGATAGCTGTTACTTGCGGAACACCAACACCAGCAATTACTCGAGTAGTACAGATAGAACCTGGTCCAATACCAACCTTTACAACATCTACACCTGCTTCGTAAAGGGCACGCGCTCCCTCAGCAGTAGCAATATTTCCAGCAATCAAAGTACGATCTGGAAAGTGAGCACGAATCTCAGCAATTTTACGCAGGACACCTGCAGAATGACCATGTGCAGTATCAATAACAATCGCATCCGCCCCTGCCTCAAAAAGTGCCTCTGCACGTTCAAAGGTATCTGAAGTAACACCTACTGCACCTGCAACTAGAAGACGACCAAACTCATCTTTAGCAGCATTTGGAAACTCAATAACTTTTTCAATATCTTTGATAGTAATCAAACCAGAAAGACGACCTTCTTCATCTACCAAAGGAAGTTTTTCAATACGGTGTTCTTGAAGAATACTCTCAGCTGTTGCAAGATCTGTACCCACAGGAGCAGTAACAAGATTTTCACTAGTCATATGATTTGAGATTGGTTGGTTATAGTCTGAAATAAAACGAAGATCTCGGTTTGTCAAAATACCAACTAATTTACGATTTTCAAGTGTTTCAACAACTGGAACACCACTGATACGGTAACGTCCCATAAGCTCATCTGCTTCAGCAATTGTATGTTCAGGCGTCAAGAAGAAGGGATCAATAATAACTCCATTTTCAGAACGTTTTACCTTACGAACCTCTTCTGCTTGTTGAGCAATTGACATGTTTTTATGGATAACTCCGAGACCGCCTGCACGAGCAATAGCAATAGCCATTTGACTCTCTGTAACTGTGTCCATGGCAGCGGTAATAATTGGGATATTTAAAGTCAAATTATCTGCCAATTTAGTTGTTAAATCTGCATCGTTAGGCAACACATGACTTTCAGCTGGAATAAGCAATACATCATCAAAGGTAAAACCTTTTTTCAAAAATTTAGTGTCCCAATTAGACATTCGAAGTTTCCTCTTTTCTTTCTTTTTGAGCTTGACTCTTTTTATATTGTATCTATCATACCATTCTATAAAAATTTGTCAAATGTTACAGGGGTAAATAAAAAACTATCTTTTCTTCGAGATAGAAATGATAGTTTCTTGTAAAATAAACTTATACTCAATGAAAATCAAAGAGCAAACTAGGAAACTAGCCGCAGGCTGTACTTGAGTACGGCAAGGCGACGTTGACGTGGTTTGAATTTGATTTTCGAAGAGTATTAGTTAAAGTAATGAAGTCCCATTGCTCCTTTAACCTCAGATAGAGTTTGACCTGCAACGTCTCGCGCTCTTTCACTACCTTTTTGAAGCATATTATAAACTTCTCCCATATCTTTAGCAAATTCGATACGGCGCTCACGAATAGGACCAAGTTCACGTTCTAATATTTCAAGTAGATAACGTTTGGTCTTCACATCACCAAGACCACCTCGTTGATAATGTTCTTTCATGTCAGCAATTTCTTGAGCATCTTCTGGACGACCAAAAACATCTAGATAATGGAAAACCATATTTCCTTCAATTTTACCTGGATCCTCAACACGGATATGGTCTGGATCTGTATACATACTCATTACTTTTTTGCGCAAAGTATCCGCATCATCAGCTAAATAAATACCGTTATTGAGTGATTTAGACATTTTAGCATTTCCATCTAAACCAGGCAAACGACCTGCTCTTTCATTTTCTGGATAAATACCTTCCGGTTCCACCAAGACATCACAGTTATATGCATTGTTAAAAGAACGAACAATCTCGCGAGTTTGCTCAATCATTGGTTTCTGATCTGTTCCAACAGGAACATAATTAGCCTTGAAAGCAGTGATGTCAGCTGCTTGAGCGATTGGATAGACCAAGAATCCTGTCGGAATGCTTTCTCCAAACCCTTTTTGAGCAATCTCTGTCTTGACAGTTGGATTTCGCTCCAGACGTGCTAATGAAACCAGATTCATATAGTACATAGATAGTTCAGCCAGCTCTGGAATCTGGCTTTGAATAAAGATAGTTGATTTATTCGGATCCAATCCAACTGCAAGGTAATCCAAAGCCACATTTCCGATAGACTCTACAATGGTTTGAGGATCTTTGGCGTGATCTGTCAAGGCTTGTTGGTCAGCCAAGAACACAAACATATCATACTTATCCTCTTTCTGTAATAATACTCGATTTTTGAGACTTCCAACATAATGTCCAATATGCAACTTCCCTGTTGGACGGTCTCCTGTTAAAATAATGGGTTTAGTCATTTTGTTCTCCTTCGATATAGTCCCTTCAATTATAGCATTTTTTTAATGAAATAACCGTAATTTATCAAAATAAATCGACCTTGCTATTTATGTTTTTGTGTAAAGGGAATTGTAAATATAATTTACACAAAATTGACAGATAAAAATTTGAATATTTCTATATTTTCTAGTAGAATAAATATATTACACATATAGGAGAAAAACATTGCTTACAGTATCTGATGTTTCACTACGTTTTAGTGATCGCAAACTTTTTGATGATGTCAATATCAAATTTACAGAAGGAAATACTTATGGATTAATCGGTGCTAATGGTGCCGGAAAATCAACCTTTTTAAAAATTTTAGCTGGAGATATCGAACCTACTACTGGTCACATCTCTCTTGGTCCAGATGAACGTCTCTCTGTTCTTCGTCAAAATCACTTTGACTATGAAGATGAACGTGCCATTGATGTCGTTATCATGGGAAATGAAAAACTTTATAGCATCATGAAAGAGAAAGATGCCATCTACATGAAGGAAGATTTCTCAGACGAGGATGGAGTGCGTGCTGCCGAACTCGAAGGAGAGTTTGCCGAGCTTGGGGGCTGGGAAGCAGAAAGTGAAGCCTCTCAACTACTTCAAAATCTAAACATTCCAGAAGAATTGCACTACCAAAATATGAGCGAATTGGCCAATGGTGAGAAAGTGAAGGTTCTCCTCGCCAAAGCACTTTTTGGTAAACCAGATGTTCTTCTTTTGGACGAGCCTACTAACGGTTTGGATATCCAATCTATTACTTGGCTAGAAGACTTCTTGATTGACTTTGATAACACAGTTATCGTAGTATCCCATGACCGTCACTTCTTAAACAAAGTATGTACTCACATGGCCGACCTTGACTTTGGAAAAATCAAACTCTATGTCGGAAACTATGACTTCTGGAAGGAATCTTCTGAACTCGCTGCTAAATTGCTAGCAGACCGTAATGCCAAAGCAGAAGAAAAAATTAAGCAATTGCAAGAATTCGTTGCTCGTTTCTCTGCCAATGCTTCTAAATCAAGACAAGCAACCTCACGTAAGAAAATGCTTGACAAGATTGAGCTAGAAGAGATTGTGCCATCTAGTCGTAAATATCCATTTATTAACTTTAAAGCAGAGCGTGAAATTGGTAATGATCTCTTGACAGTAGAAAATCTAACTGTAAAGATTGATGGTGAGACTATTTTAGATAATATCAGTTTCATCTTGCGTCCAGGTGATAAGACAGCTCTTATTGGACAAAATGATATCCAAACAACTGCATTAATTCGTGCAATCATGGGAGACATTGACTATGAAGGAACTGTCAAGTGGGGAGTTACTACTAGCCGTTCTTACTTGCCAAAAGATAACTCGGCCGATTTTGCAGGGGGAGAGTCAATCCTTGATTGGTTGCGTCAATTCGCAAGTAAAGAAGAAGATGACAATACTTTCCTACGTGGCTTCCTAGGCCGTATGCTCTTCTCTGGAGATGAGGTTAACAAACCTGTAAACGTCTTGTCAGGGGGAGAAAAAGTTCGTGTCATGCTTTCAAAACTCATGCTCTTGAAATCAAATGTGCTTGTCCTCGATGATCCAACCAATCACTTGGATTTGGAATCTATCTCAAGTTTGAACGATGGATTGAAAAACTTTAAAGAATCAATCATCTTTGCCAGCCATGACCACGAGTTTATTCAAACTCTAGCTAACCATATCATTGTCTTGTCTAAAAATGGCGTCATCGATCGTATCGATGAAACCTATGATGAATTCCTAGAAAATGCAGAAGTACAAGCAAAAGTTAAAGAACTTTGGAAAGACTAAATAAAACTTCAAAACTCAGTTGGGTTAACCAGCTGAGTTTTCTAACATTTTATGAGGTAACATGAAATTATTTTTTAAAACATATTGGACCTATTTTGTTTCTTTCATCATTCCCATAATCATTATGATAGGAGTATATCTATCTCAAGGTATCTACTGGAATAGTGACAACTCTCCACTATTAGGAGATGGCTTTCATCAATACGTTATTTTTGATATAGCTCTAAGGAATATCCTACATGGAAATGGGAGTCTGTTTTACACCTTTACAAGTGGCCTAGGACTAAACTTCTATGCCCTATCTAGTTATTACTTGGGAAGTTTCCTTTCACCTCTAGTTTACTTTTTTGATCTAACGAATATGCCCGATGCTGTCTATCTGACAACTCTCTTAAAATTTGGATTGATTGGTCTGTCAACCTTCTTTAGTTTAAATAAATTATTTAAAAATATTCCGAAATCTTTAAAACTAGCTTTATCTACTTCCTATGCTCTGATGAGCTTTACCGTTAGTCAGTTAGAGATAAAAACCTGGCTAGATGTTTTTATCTTGATTCCTTTAATTATAACTGGTTTACACCTACTTATAACTGAAAAGAAATTCCTATTATACTTTACAAGTTTGTCAATCTTATTTATTCAAAACTATTATTTTGGCTATATGACAGCATTGTTTCTTATTTTCTGGTATCTCTGTCAAATTTCTTGGAACTTTAAAACTCGAAAATCATCTTTTCTTGATTTCATAATCACCTCCATTTTAGCTGGTATGGCTAGTTTGATTATGACTCTTCCCACTCTGTTTGATTTACAGACACATGGGGAAAAATTAACTGAAGTTACAAAGTTTCAAACTGAAAGTAGCTGGTATCTTGATCTCTTTGCTAAGCAATTCATTGGTTCCTTTGACACAACAAAGTATGGGGCTATCCCAATGATTTTTGTTGGACTACTTCCCTTTATTTTGACCATTTTATTTTTTACGCTGAAATCCATTAAGTTTCACGTGAAACTTATCTATGCAATCTTCTTTGCATTTCTAATTGCTAGCTTTTATATTGAAGCTCTTGATTTATTTTGGCAAGGCATGCATACTCCAAACATGTTTTTACATCGCTATGCTTGGATTTTCTCTACCTTGTTAATTTACACAGCAGCAGAAGTCTTAAATCGTCTGAAAGAACTTAAAGTCTGGAATTTTTTAGTTTCGCTTTTTCTTGTAGTAGCAGGATTTTTAGCTACCATATATCTAAAATCACATTATTCTTTTTTAACAGATTTGAATATTCTACTGACTCTTGAATTTTTGGTTGTCTATTCTCTTTTACTCCTTGCAGTTATCAAAAAGTTTATCTCTGTAAATCTATTTGCCATTCTAATCTCTTTATTTATAATGGTTGAAATGAGTTTAAATGCTTCATCTCAAATGGACGGAATTGCTAAAGAATGGGGCTTTGCTTCTCGAAGTTCATATAATCGAGAGATCCCAGCTATGGAATCTTTCTCAACATATATTGGAAATCAATTTACTCGTACTGAGAAACTAGAGACTCAGACAGGAAATGACAGTATGAAATTCAACTACAATGGAATCTCTCAATTTTCATCTGTTCGAAATCGTTCAGCAAGCTCTACTTTGGATAAACTTGGGTTTAAATCCTCTGGGACTAATCTCAATCTCCGCTATGCCAATAATAGTATTTTGGCTGATAGTTTATTTGGCATCCAGTATAATATCTCAGAAAACCCTATTGATAAGTATGGTTTCCAAGATGTATATCAAAAAGATAATCTTACCCTATATGAAAATCAATTCTCTCTTCCGATTGCCTTTGCTAGTCAATCTGTTTACAATGATGTCAATTTCACTGAACATACTCTAGATAATCAGGCCTCGTTTTTAAATCAACTTGCTAACGTCAATTTTGATTATTTTTCTCCAATACCTTATGAAAAAACTGAATATACTGATGATTTGATTAGTGTTACAAGTTCTTCAAATGAGGATGCAGCAATCCAGTATCAAATTGAAGTTCCAGAAAACAGCCAAGTTTATCTTTCTTTCACAAACCTTCACTTTGCTAATGATAAACAAAAGAAGGTTGATATTCTTGTCAACGAGGAGAAGAAGACTTTTACAACTGATAATGTTTTCTCCTTCTTTAATCTAGGCTATACAAAAGAGAAAAAAACTTTCAATATTCATGTTAGTTTCCCTGGAAATTCACAAGTATCATTTGAATCTCCTACCTTCTATCGTTTAGATACCCAAACTTTAACTGAGGCTATTCAAAAAATCAAAGAGCAACCTGTAACAGTATCAACTTCTAAAAACAAGGTTTTTGCTACATATGATGTCAAACAAGATACATCTATTTTCTTCACCATTCCTTATGACAAAGGCTGGTCTGCCTACCAAGATGGTAAGAAAATAGAAATTAAACAAGCTCAAACTGGTTTTATGAAAGTTGACGTTCCTGAGGGAAAAGGAACTATTACACTTTCCTTCATTCCCAATGGTTTTATTACTGGAGCAATCTGTTCCTTTACTTCTCTTTTACTATTTGGAATCTATAATCATAAACGAAAATCATTTAAGACATAAAAAATCGACCAGTTGCTTGGTCGATTTTTTAATCTTCCTCCATTTTCTTAGGTTGATAGGCTAGCATACCTAAACAAATAAATAGTACTAATATAACGGCAAGGAAAATTACTTGATGATGAATATTTCCTGTCATAGAAATTGTTTGTCGTAATCCCGAAACTGAATAACTCATTGGTAACCAAGGATTAATAGCTCTAAAGAAATCATTTGTCAAAGCAAGTGGATAAGTACCTGCACTTGATGCTAACTGTAATAAAAGCAAAATAAGAGAAAAGAAAGCTCCTATACGGCTATTCCATGTTGTTAAAGCAGTTACCATGGACATGAATACTAAACTTGTTAGGATAATGAGAATAAATGTTCTCATTTCATGATTAGCAGTTAAACCAATAAGATGAACTCCTCCATATACCAAAATTCCTGCTAAAACACCTATAATACCATTTATTTCAGCTCGAGATTTCAACCAAGCCCAACGGCTCTCTGGATGACGTCCTGAAGGCAATTTCGCAAAGATCATATTCGTTGATATTGCTGTAACAAAAAGAGCAACTGATATCATATACGGAGCCATTGCGATTCCATTTACAGGAACTTGGTCATTGTCTGTTTTGGAAAGATTGAGTGGATTTGACAAAATCTCTGCATTTTTAGATTCCGTTGATACTGATTTGAGTTGATCACTAGCATTACCTAGTCCTTGTCCTAAAGAAGCAACTCCTGTCTGTAAATCTTCCAATCCAGAAGTTAACTTTGTCCCACCTTCTGCTAGTTTCCCAGATCCATCTGCCAATTTATTGGCTCCATTCTCTAATTGAGACGCACCTGAAAGTAACTGACTGGATTTGTCTGCTAATTGACCAGATCCTGATTGTAATTTATCAACTCCTGCTATCAATTCTTGACTCTTTTGATTCAATTGGTTGGAGCCAGTTGATAATTTTTCAATACCAGATACTAATTCTGGAGTTTTTTCAACTAATTGACCAACTCCTGCTGTCAAGCTAGACGATTTTTGTGTCAATGTATTTGAGCCTGAAACTAGTTGATCCAAACTACCTGTCAAGGTGGGGGTTTTGTCACTTAGTTGACTTGCGCCCTGAGAAACTTTATCAACATCTGTAGTATATGCATTTACACCTGATGCAATCGACTGACTAGTAGGAACTAATTTACTCGTCACTGATCCCTGTATTTCTGTTAATCCACTTGACAATCCTGTCAAAGAAGTAGAAGCAAGCGGTAATACTTGATTAGCTTGATCTTTTAACATTAAAAGATTTGAAGATTGACTTTGTAAGTTTTCTAAACTTCCCTGTAAACCTTGTACTAAAGCTATAATTGACTGAGCCGATTGAATACTATCAGTCGAATTTTGAGATACAGAAGCACTTATATCAGCTTGTTGCTCACTTGTCAAGGATTGATAAGCTGCTGTCGATTGAATATTTGCTAATATATCTGCTTTATCAGACTGAGCACTTGCTAACATTTGATTAGAAAGAGAAACTATACTTGATAAAACAGAAGACAATTGTTTTGTATCTCCAACATCAATATTTTGAATGACTTTATTTAACTGATTTAGACCAGAAGATAATTGATTAATTTGATCTTTTTTCCCAGACGAAGCATCTAACTTACTAGAAAGTTGTTGAATCCCTTCACTTAATTGCTCCACACCCATTCGAAGTGTAGCTGATTGATTAGATAACTGATTAGCACCTGTTGCAAGATTTCCCACTCCGTTTGTATAGGCACTAACACCAGATGAAAATTGATTAAGACCAGCATTAAGCTGAGAAACACCGCCAGTATAGGATTCTACACCAGTATATAATTGATTGATTCCCCTTACTAATTCAGGACTTTTAGAAGATAATTGACCTAATCCGCTATCTAATTTACTCACTGCACCAGTATATGTAACTAAACCACTATTAAAATTCCCTAAGCCAAGATGAAGTTGTTCAACACCAGAAACATAAGAGGATAATCCTTTAGTAAACTGCTCCGTTCCATTTGAAAATGTTAAACTTGAATCTGCTAAAGAGTGTAGGTTAGTAGTCAATGTTTGACTTCCTGTCACTAATTGATTAGCTCCATCAGTTAATTTTTCACTACCAGAAGCTGCTTGACTCATACCATCCTTTAATTCGACCATCTTATCAAATAAAGCTTTAGTATAGGTCTCGGTTACATTGGTAGAAACATTCTGCTTCAATTGTGTCATCGCAGAATCGCTCATCTTGCTAGCAATAAAACTATGACCACTTGAAGTCTGATAATCGATTTGCATTTGCTCTGGATGATCCGTTAAAATCGAAGCTGCTTTTTCAGATAAATCACTTGGTAAAGTCACTACCATATAGTAATTGCCATCTTCCAATCCCTTCTTACCTTCCTCTTCATCTACGAAATGAAAATCTAAAGTTTTATTTTCTTTTAAATTGGAGACCATGTCTTTTCCTATAGACATGCTATTACCGTTATAGGAAGCCTCTTTATCATGATTGACAACTGCCACAGGTAAGTCAGACAATTGCCCATATGGATCCCACATTGATGACAAAAATATGATATTGTACAGAGCTGGAATAAGAGAAATCCCTATCATGACAATAATAAAGGTTGGTTTTTTAAAAATTGCTTTCCATTCTTTAAACATATCTTCTCCTTTTTTAAACATATTGTCTAAAATTTTGATATAATAGATTATACATTAAAAAATCTAAATTACAAGATAAAAAATCCATTTTTAGACAGATAGTCTAATTTGTTTACAAGGAGGAAATATGCAAGAAAGTAACAAACGCTTAAAAACAAAGCGAACTATTGAAAATGCTATGGTACAACTACTGATGGAACAGCCATTTGATCAAATTTCTACTGTCAAGCTATCAGAAAAAGCCGGAATTAGTCGTTCCAGCTTCTATACTCACTATAAGGATAAGTATGATATGATTGAGCACTATCAAAGCAAGCTATTCCATACATTTGAATATATTTTTCAAAAACATGCTCATCACAAAAGAGATGCTATTTTAGAAGTATTTGAATATCTAGAATCAGAACCACTTCTGGCTGCCCTTCTTTCTGAAAATGGGACTAAAGAAATCCAAAATTTCTTACGAAATAAACTTCATATCATGCTCAGTACAGATTTACAAAAGCAATTTATGCAACTAAATCTCAATACAACTGAATTAGAATACAGCAGCATCTATCTAACTCACGCACTTTTTGGTGTCTGCCAAACTTGGATTGCACATGGAAAAAAAGAAAGTCCTCAAGAAATAACAGACTTCCTTATGAAGATGCTTGGTGATGCAAATTGATATAAAAAGAGGAACACAGTTGTGTTCCCTTTTATCTATACTCCGCCAGTAGGACTCGAACCTACGACATCATGATTAACAGTCATGCGCTACTACCAACTGAGCTATGGCGGATAAAATAGTCCGTACGGGATTCGAACCCGTGTTACCGCCGTGAAAAGGCGGTGTCTTAACCCCTTGACCAACGGACCTTCTATCTGTAGCAGATATAACCATTATATCAATTTCTTACTAATTGTCAATCACTTTTGAGATTTTTTCTCCAAAATATCTTTCAATTTTCTAATTTTTAACCTTGAAATAGGACAACGATGGTCTTCATAAAAAACAATTTCTAGATTCTTTCGGTCAATTTCTCTAATATTGCCTATATTTACCAAAAATGACTTATGAGGAGAATAAAATCGTTGGGTATGTTTATCCTTTTCCTGAATATCTGTCATGGTACCGTAAAATTCTTTGGCAAAATTCTTACCAATAATACGCAATTTATGAGAAACACCTGTCGTCTCAATATACAAAATATCATGGTAAGGAATTTTTAAATCATTTCCCTTATAATTGTAATCAAAATAATCTACCACATCTTCATTTTCAAGTAACATACTCTTCGTGTAGAAGATATTTTGCTCAATTCTCTTCTTAAACATCTCATCATTGATATCCTTATCAACAAAATCTAGGGCTGATACCTGATATTTATAGGTCAAAGTCGCAAACTCTGATCTACTAGTGATAAAGACGATAATAGCGTAAGGATTGTAATGACGAATGAGCTGAGCCACTTCAAATCCCTTTTTCTCAATTCCATGAATATCGATATCTAGGAAATAAAGCTGATTTACTTCATCGTTTTCAATGTATTCTTCAAATTCACGAACTTTTCCTGTTGTCTTGTAAGAAATAGGAATATTCGATTCTTTCGAAATTTCATCCAATATTCTCTCTAGTCTCACTTGATGTTCAATAACATCTTCTAAAATTAAAACTTTCATTCAAATTCCCTCTTAAATCTAATGATTTGTCTAAATGTACTGCCTTCCATCTCTGTTTCTAAAATAATATTGTTGTACTTATCTAGTAGTTCTTTCACATTATTTAATCCTACCCCGCGATTTCTTCCCTTAGTGGAGAATCCTAAAGCAAATAGATCTCCTGAAGGAGTCATCGTCATTTTACATGAATTCTGAATCACAATAACTGTTTCAGTTTCCATCTTAATAACTGCTACCTCCATCTGCTTTTTATAACTATCAGCCGATCCTTCGACAGCATTATTCAATAAAACGCTCATGATACGAACCAAATCCAATAGTTCAATTGGGAGTTTGGTAATCGTATCTTTTACTTCCAGTGTAAACTCTACACCATTATTTCGAGCATAGACAATTGACTGAGCAACCAAACTTCGTAAAGCTGAATCTTCTATGTTGTTCAAATCAAAGTAAGTGTACTTATCTGAACGCAATTTGTGATTTGCTTTGACCAAAACTTCATTGTAAACTCTGTCAATTTCCTGTAAATTACCACTGTCAATTGCCATCTGCATACTGACAAGCATCCCAGCATAGTCATGTCGAAAACCACGGATTTCATTATACAGTCCAACAATTTCATCTGTATAATTCTGTAAATGTTTCTGTTCAAATTTCTTCTGCTTCAACGCAATCTCTTTCTCCATTTGCACTTTATGAGAATTCATTGCAAAGAAGGTCAAAAGTAAAGAGATAAAGACAATAGATGACAAAATACTTCCAAAACTATTCAAATGTTTAATCGTACTTACCATATCTGAAACGAAAGATACAATATGGAGCAGTAGTAAAGCAAAAAATACTTTTTTCAAGAAAGGATAAAGGTAGTCCTTGTCAAAATAGGCTAGTTCCAAATGGAAATAATGAATGATTTTTAAGACAACAAAATAGGTCAACACCGTTACAACGAAAAAGAATGGGGCGTGATATTGTGAAACAAAATTGTCTCCTGTTATAGAGGAGAAAGTTACGGACAGAAAGGTATGAGTGCTCTCATATAAAAGAGATAGTAGTAAACTTAGGAATAATCCTCTAGCCCTCTCATATTGTTTAATCCATCTAAAATAGGAATATAAGCCCAAAGGAAATAAAAATGTTGCAATCCCTAACCCATCTAAATTTAGAAGATAGAAGGGAAAATCAAGTATTATTGCTGTTAGTAATGTATAAGCACCAAAAACGTATAGTTCCTTTGCTTTTATTTGACCTTTACAAATTAAATGGTAACTGTTACTAATAATTAAAAAATGAACAAGAACTATCCCAAATACAAGTAAATCCATTACTCTTTCTCCTTATTTCATTATTTTTTTCGTCGGAAAAGAAAATTAAGGAGGATGTCTGAAACCCTACTTTCCCCACCTTTAATTTCCTGCAAGTCTTTTTCCTTCAAGGCTACAAACTGTTCCAATTTAACTGTGTTTTTCATAATAAAATCTCCTTAAATGTTTTTTTCTTGTAAGCTAACTTACAAAAACTATTATACAAAATGGAATTTCATTTTAGATAAAATTCTCTCAACTGTCATTTTTTTCTCCCCAAGTGTACTTTTTTAAGAAAAAAGCCGGGAAAATTCCCAGCTTTGCTACTATATTGATCCCAGCAGGATTCGAACCTGCGACCGTTCGCTTAGAAGGCGAATGCTCTATCCAGCTGAGCTATGAGACCTAACACAACTATTCTACCAAAAATTCAATTAAAAGTCAATTTTCTATTTATGATAGGGGGATCCCTGCTGAATCGTAAAAGCGCGATAGATTTGTTCAACAAGGACTAGTCTCATTAACTGATGGGGCAAGGTTAAGCGACCAAAACTAACAGAAAGATTGGCTCTCTTTTTTACATCCTGTGCTAATCCCAGACTCCCTCCAATAATAAATGTAAGAGTAGAAAATCCTTTTATAGAAGCTTCTTCTAACTGCTTACTAAATTCTTCTGAAGAAAGTGTTTTCCCCTCAATGGCTAACACAATAACAAAATCACGGTCACCAACTTTTGATAAAATTCTCTGACCTTCTATTTCTAAAATCTTTTGATTTTCTAACTCACTGGCCCTATCTGGTGTTTTTTCATCTGCCAGCTCAATCATTTCAAGCTTAGCAAATCGAGAAATTCGTTTTGAATACTCTGAGATACCATCTTTTAAATACTTTTCTTTCAGTTTCCCAACTGTTACAACTTTAATTTTCATAACTCTATTCTAACATATTCTTTATTTTTTTCACATCTTATTCACAAAATAAAAGGTTAATTTTCACCTAGAAAACCACAGATTTTTAAAAGTTATCCACACTTTGTGAAAAACTTTTGTGTTTAAGTTATAATTAAGTTAGTCAGTTTATACTTTCAGTAATTTCAAACATATGGAGGCAAATATGAAACATTTAAAGACATTTTATAAAAAATGGTTTCAATTATTAATCGTTATCGTCATTAGCTTTTTTAGTGGGGCTTTGGGTAGTTTTTCAATAACCCAACTAACTCAAAAAAGTGGTGTAAGTAACTCCAACAACAATAGCACTATCACACAGACTGCCTATAAAAACGAAAATTCAACAACGCAGGCTGTTAATAAAGTAAAAGATGCCGTTGTTTCTGTTATTACTTATTCAGCAAATAGACAAAATAGCGTATTTGGTAATGATGATACTAATACAGATTCTCAGCAAATTTCTAGTGAAGGATCTGGGGTCATTTATAAAAAAAATGACAAAGAAGCTTACATTGTCACCAACAATCACGTTATAAATGGCGCCAGTAAAGTAGATATTCGCTTGTCAGATGGGACTAAAGTGCCTGGAGAAATCGTCGGAGCGGATACTTTCTCTGATATTGCTGTCGTCAAAATCTCTTCAGAAAAAGTGACAACAGTAGCTGAGTTTGGTGATTCTAGTAAGTTAACCGTAGGAGAAACTGCTATTGCTATTGGTAGCCCGCTAGGTTCTGAATATGCTAATACTGTCACTCAAGGTATTGTATCTAGTCTCAATCGAAATGTGTCCTTAAAATCTGAAGATGGACAAGCCATTTCTACAAAAGCCATCCAAACTGATACTGCTATTAACCCAGGTAACTCTGGTGGCCCACTGATCAATATCCAAGGACAGGTTATCGGAATTACCTCAAGTAAAATTGCAACAAATGGAGGAACATCTGTAGAAGGCCTTGGTTTCGCAATTCCTGCAAATGATGCTATCAATATTATTGAACAGTTAGAAAAGAACGGAAAAGTGACGCGTCCAGCTTTGGGAATCCAAATGGTCAATCTCTCCAATATTAATACAAGTGATATTAGAAGACTCAATATTCCAAGCAGTGTAACATCTGGTGTAGTTGTTCGTTCTGTACAAAGTAATATGCCTGCCAATGGTCACCTTGAAAAATACGATGTTATTACAAAAGTAGATGACAAAGAGATTGCTTCATCAACAGACTTACAAAGTGCTCTTTACAATCATTCTATCGGAGACACCATTAAGATAACCTACTATCGTAACAGTAAAGAAGAAACTACATCTATTAAACTTGACAAGAGTTCAGGTGATTTAGAATCTTAATTGACATCTATGTAAAGAAAACTTTACATAAGAGAAAAGATGTGTTAGTGTAGAATCATGGAAAAATTTGAAATAATTTCTATCACAGATATACAAAAAAATCCCTATCAACCTCGAAAAGAATTTGATAGAGAAAAACTACATGAACTAGCACAGTCTATCAAAGAAAATGGGGTCATTCAACCGATTATTGTTCGTCAATCTCCTGTGATTGGTTATGAAATCCTTGCAGGAGAGAGACGCTATCGTGCTTCACTTTTAGCTGGTCTAAGGTCTATCCCAGCTGTTGTTAAACAACTTTCAGACCAAGAGATGATGGTCCAGTCCATCATTGAAAATTTACAGAGAGAAAATTTGAATCCAATAGAAGAAGCACGCGCCTATGAATCTCTTGTAGAGAAAGGATTTACCCATGCTGAAATTGCAGATAAAATGGGCAAGTCTCGTCCTTATATCAGCAACTCCATTCGTTTGCTTTCCTTGCCAGAACAAATCCTCTCAGAAGTAGAAAATGGCAAACTATCACAAGCCCATGCACGTTCTCTAGTTGGGTTGAATAAGGAACAACAAGACTATTTCTTTCAACGAATTATGGAGGAAGATATTTCTGTAAGGAAGTTAGAAGCTCTTCTGACAGAGAAAAAACAAAAGAAACTGCAAAAAAATGATCATTTCATACAGAATGAAGAAGAGCAGTTAAAAAAACTACTCGGATTAGATGTAGAAATCAAACTGTCTAAAAAAGATAGTGGAAAAATCATTATTGCTTTCTCAAACCAAGAAGAATACAGTAGAATTATCAACAGCCTGAAATAAGGCTGTTCTTTTATTTTTTTATCTCACAAGGTTATCCACTATTTTTTTCAATAAAAAGCTTAATAAATCAATAGTTTCTGATTTTATCCCCAACCTGTGGATAAAACTTGATAACATTGTGGATTATTTCCCACAGCTTGTGGAAAATTCTTGCTATCTGTGGTAAAATAAATCTAGCATTAAACTTTTAAATAGTAAAGGAGGAGAAAGGATTGAAAGAAAAACAATTTTGGAATCGTATATTAGAATTTGCTCAAGAAAGACTGACTCGATCCATGTATGATTTCTATGCTATTCAAGCTGAACTCATCAAGGTAGAAGAAAATGTTGCTACTATATTTTTACCTCGATCTGAAATGGAAATGGTTTGGGAAAAACAACTAAAAGATATTATTGTAGTAGCTGGTTTTGAAATTTATGATGCTGAAATAACTCCCCATTATATTTTCACTAAACCTCAAGACACGACTATCTCACAAGTTGAAGAAGCTACAAATTCAACTCTTTATGACTATAGTCCAAAGTTAGCATCTATTCCTTATTCGGATACTGGATTAAAAGAAAAGTATACCTTTGATAATTTTATCCAAGGGGATGGAAATGTTTGGGCTGTATCAGCTGCTTTAGCTGTCTCTGAAGATTTAGCTCTGACCTATAATCCTCTTTTTATCTATGGAGGACCTGGGCTTGGTAAGACTCACTTATTAAACGCTATTGGAAATGAAATTCTAAAAAATATTCCGAATGCGCGTGTCAAATACATACCTGCTGAAAGCTTTATTAATGACTTTCTTGACCACCTAAGACTGGGGGAAATGGAAAAGTTTAAAAAGACCTACCGCAGTCTTGATCTTTTGTTAATAGATGATATCCAGTCACTTAGCGGAAAAAAAGTCGCAACTCAAGAAGAATTTTTCAATACCTTTAACGCCCTTCATGACAAGCAAAAACAGATTGTCCTAACGAGTGATCGTAGTCCAAAACATCTAGAAGGGCTTGAGGAGAGACTTGTCACGCGCTTTAGCTGGGGCTTGACGCAAAACATCACACCACCTGACTTTGAGACACGTATTGCCATTTTACAAAGCAAAACGGAACATTTGGACTACAATTTCCAAGGTGATACTCTAGAATACCTAGCTGGGCAATTTGATTCAAATGTTCGAGATCTTGAGGGAGCCATCAACGACATCACCTTAATTGCCAGAGTAAAAAAAATCAAGGATATCACTATTGATATTGCTGCAGAAGCCATTAGAGCTCGCAAACAGGATGTTAGCCAAATGCTCGTCATCCCAATTGACAAAATTCAAAATGAAGTTGGTAACTTTTATGGTATCAGTGTCAAAGAAATGAAGGGAAGCAGACGTCTTCAAAATATTGTTTTAGCCCGTCAAGTAGCCATGTATTTATCTAGAGAACTAACAGATAATAGTCTTCCAAAAATTGGGAAGGAATTTGGAGGAAAAGATCATACAACAGTCATTCACGCCCATGCAAAAATTAAATCTTTGATTGATGAAGACGATAATTTACGTTTAGAAATTGAATCAATCAAAAATAAAATAAAATAACTTGTGGATAACTTTCGCATTTTTATCTTTTTTATCCACATTTTTTAAACAAGCCAAAAATCTTGATATGACTTACTTTAAGTCTGTTTTCCACAGATTTCACAGACTCTATTATTACTATTATCCTTCTAATACTAAAAATAAATAAAGGAGAATCCATGATTCATTTTTCAATTAATAAAAATTTATTTCTACAAGCCTTAAATACTACTAAGAGAGCTATTAGTTCTAAAAATGCTATTCCTATTTTATCAACTGTCAAAATTGACGTAACCAATGAAGGTGTTACTTTAATTGGTTCAAATGGTCAGATTTCAATTGAAAATTTTATTTCTCAAAAAAATGAAGATGCTGGTTTGTTAATTACTTCTTTAGGTTCGATCCTTCTTGAAGCTTCTTTCTTTATCAATGTTGTATCTAGTCTTCCAGATGTGACTCTTGATTTTAAAGAAATTGAACAAAATCAAATTGTTTTAACAAGTGGCAAATCAGAAATTACCCTAAAAGGAAAAGATAGCGAGCAATATCCACGAATCCAAGAAATTTCAGCTAGTACTCCTTTGGTTCTTGAAACAAAATTACTCAAGAAAATTATCAATGAAACAGCTTTTGCGGCAAGTACACAAGAGAGTCGTCCAATTTTGACAGGTGTCCACTTCGTATTAAGTCAACACAAGGAGTTAAAAACAGTTGCAACAGACTCTCATCGTCTAAGCCAGAAGAAATTAACGCTTGAGAAAAATAGTGATGATTTTGATGTAGTGATTCCTAGTCGTTCTCTACGCGAATTTTCAGCGGTATTTACAGATGATATTGAAACTGTAGAGATTTTCTTTGCTAACAATCAAATCCTCTTTAGAAGTGAAAATATTAGCTTCTATACTCGTTTGTTAGAAGGTAACTATCCTGATACAGATCGCTTGATTCCAATAGACTTTAACACAACAATTACTTTTGATGTTGTAAACTTACGTCAGTCAATGGAACGTGCTCGTCTTTTATCAAGTGCGACTCAAAATGGTACTGTGAAACTTGAAATTAAAGGTGGGGTTGTTAGTGCTCATGTTCACTCTCCAGAAGTTGGTAAAGTAAACGAAGAAATCGATATTGATAAGGTGACTGGTGAAGATTTGACTATTAGTTTCAACCCAACTTACTTGATTGATTCTCTTAAGGCTTTAAATAGCGAAAAGGTGACCATTAGTTTTATCTCAGCTGTTCGTCCATTTACTCTTGTGCCAGCAGATACTGATGAGGACTTCATGCAACTTATCACCCCAGTTCGTACAAATTAAGTGAAAGAGGTTGAGCCTAGCTCGCCTCTTTTATGATATAATCGAAAAAGAAAAGGAGAGTAGTATGTATCAAGTTGGAAATTTTGTTGAAATGAAAAAACCACATGCTTGCACAATCAAGTCGACTGGTAAAAAGGCTAATCGTTGGGAAATTACACGTGTCGGGGCAGATATCAAAATAAAATGCAGTAATTGTGAGCATGTTGTCATGATGGGGCGATATGATTTTGATCGAAAAATGAATAAAATTATTGACTGATACTCAATGAAAATTAAAGAGCAAACTAGGAAACTAGCTGCAGGCTGTACTTGAGTACGGCAAGGCGACGTTGACGTGGTTTGAAGAGATTTTCGAAGAGTATGAGAACCCTTAGTTAGAGGGTTAGCAAGTTTTCCCTTTTTGTGTTATAATATTAGGGATTGAAATGAAAACGGAGAATGAGAAAATATGGCTTTAACAGCAGGTATCGTTGGTTTGCCAAACGTTGGTAAATCAACACTATTTAATGCAATTACAAAAGCAGGAGCAGAGGCGGCAAACTACCCATTTGCGACTATTGATCCAAACGTTGGAATGGTGGAAGTTCCAGATGAACGCCTACAAAAACTAACGGAAATGATTACACCTAAAAAGACAGTGCCAACAACATTTGAATTTACAGATATTGCAGGGATTGTAAAAGGAGCTTCAAAAGGAGAAGGGCTAGGGAATAAGTTCTTGGCCAATATTCGTGAAGTAGATGCGATTGTTCACGTAGTTCGTGCTTTTGATGATGAAAATGTGATGCGTGAGCAAGGACGTGAAGATGCCTTTGTGGATCCACTTGCAGATATTGATACAATTAATCTGGAATTGATTCTTGCTGACTTAGAATCAGTGAATAAACGCTATGCGCGTGTAGAAAAGATGGCACGTACGCAAAAAGATAAAGAATCAGTAGCAGAGTTTAATGTTCTTCAAAAGATTAAACCTGTTCTTGAAGATGGGAAATCAGCTCGCACCATCGAATTTACAGATGAAGAACAAAAAGTTGTCAAAGGTCTCTTCCTTTTGACAACTAAACCAGTTCTTTATGTTGCCAATGTAGATGAGGATGTAGTTTCAGATCCAGATTCTATCGACTATGTCAAACAAATTCGAGAATTTGCAGCGACAGAAAATGCTGAAGTAGTCGTTATTTCTGCGCGTGCTGAGGAAGAAATTTCTGAGTTAGACGATGAAGACAAGCAAGAATTTCTTGAAGCACTTGGATTGACAGAGTCAGGCGTTGACAAATTAACTCGTGCAGCTTATCACTTACTTGGACTTGGAACTTACTTCACAGCTGGTGAAAAAGAAGTTCGTGCTTGGACCTTTAAACGTGGTATGAAAGCTCCTCAAGCAGCTGGTATTATCCACTCAGACTTTGAAAAAGGATTTATTCGTGCAGTAACCATGTCATATGAGGATCTAGTGAAATACGGATCTGAAAAGGCCGTAAAAGAAGCTGGACGCTTGCGTGAAGAAGGAAAAGAATATATCGTTCAAGATGGCGATATCATGGAATTCCGCTTTAATGTCTAAAAAATTAATAAATGGTGTCAATTAGGTTGGAAAAAAATTCCAACCCTTTTGGCTTTTGAAAGGAAAAATAAATGACCAAATTACTTGTAGGATTGGGAAATCCAGGAGATAAATATTTTGAAACCAAACACAATGTTGGTTTTATGTTGATTGACCAACTAGCGAAGAAACAGAATGTCACTTTTACACACGATAAGATATTTCAAGCTGATCTAGCATCCTTTTTCTTCAATGGTGAAAAAATTTATCTTGTCAAACCAACGACCTTTATGAATGAAAGTGGAAAAGCGGTTCATGCTTTATTGACTTACTATGGTTTGAATATTGAAGATTTACTCATCATTTACGATGATCTTGATATGGAAGTTGGAAAGATTCGTTTAAGAGCAAAGGGCTCAGCAGGTGGTCATAATGGTATCAAGTCTATTATTCAACATATAGGGACTCAGGTTTTCAATCGTGTTAAGATTGGAATCGGAAGACCTAAAAATGGTATGTCAGTTGTTAACCATGTTTTGAGTACCTTTGACAAGGATGATTATATTGGTATTTTACAGTCTATTGACAAAGTTGACGATTCTGTAAACTACTATTTACAAGAGAAAAATTTTGAAAAAACGATGCAGAGGTATAACGGATAAATGGTGACCTTATTAGATTTATTCTCAGAAAATGATCAAATAAAAAAATGGCATCAAAATCTGACAGATAAAAGAAGACAATTAATGTTAGGCTTGTCAACTTCTACAAAAGCTTTAGCAATCGCCAGTAGTTTGAAGAAAGAAGATAAGATTGTTTTATTGACATCAACTTATGGAGAAGCAGAAGGGATAATTAGTGATCTTATTTCTATCTTAGGTGAGGAACTTGTCTATCCATTTTTGGTAGATGATTCCCCTATGGTCGAGTTTTTGATGTCTTCACAAGAAAAAATCATTTCACGAGTTGAAGCCTTGCGTTTTTTGAATGATCCATCTAAAAAAGGGATTTTAGTTTGTAATATTGCAGCAAGTCGATTGATTTTACCGTCTCCCAATGCATTTAAAGATAGTATTGTAAAAATAATAGTTGGTGAAGAATATGACCAACACGCGCTTACCTATCAGTTAAAGGAAATAGGCTATCGAAAGGTTACTCAAGTACAGACCCAAGGTGAGTTTAGTATTCGAGGAGATATTTTAGATATTTTTGAAATATCTCAGTTAGAACCTTGCAGAATTGAGTTTTTTGGTGATGAAGTAGATGGTATCAGGACATTTGAAGTCGAAACACAATTATCGAAAGAAAATCAGACAGAACTCACTATCTTTCCATCTAGCGATATGCTTTTAAGAGAAAAGGATTATCAACGAGGTCAATCAGCTTTAGAAAAACAAATTTCAAAGACTATGTCACCTATTCTGAAATCCTACCTAGAAGAAATTCTTTCAAGTTTTCACCAAAAACAAAGGCATGCAGATTCTCGGAAATTTTTATCTTTGTGTCATGAGAAATCATGGACTGTATTTGATTATATTGAAAAAAGCACACCAATATTCTTTGATGATTATCAAAAATTGATGAATCAGTATGAAGTCTTTGAAAGAGAATTAGCGCAATACTTTACAGAAGAGTTACAGAATAGTAAAGCATTTTCTGATATGCAGTATTTTGCGGATACTGAGAAAATATATAAAAAACAAAGTCCAGTGACCTTTTTTTCTAATCTGCAAAAGGGGTTAGGAAATCTCAAGTTTGACCAAATTTATCAATTTAATCAATATCCCATTCAGGAGTTTTTCAATCAATTTTCTTTTCTAAAAGAAGAAATTGAGCGATACAAAAAAATGGACTACACTATTATCTTGCAGTCTAGCAATTCAATAGGAAGCAAAACATTGGAGGATGTTTTAGAGGAATACCAGATTAAATTGGATTCCAGAGATAAGTCAAGTATCTGTAAAGAATCTGTAAACTTAATAGAGGGCAATCTCAGACATGGTTTTCATTTTGTAGATGAAAAGATTTTATTTATAACTGAACATGAGATTTTTCAAAAGAAATTAAAACGTCGTTTTCGAAGACAACATGTTTCAAATGCGGAGCGCTTAAAAGATTATAATGAACTTGAAAAAGGCGATTACGTTGTTCACCATATCCATGGAATTGGTCAATATCTAGGGATTGAAACAATTGAAATCAAGGGGCTTCACCGAGATTATGTCAGTGTTCAATATCAAAATGGTGATCAAATTTCTATCCCAGTAGAACAGATTCATCTACTGTCTAAATATGTTTCAAGTGACGGGAAAGCTCCAAAACTCAATAAATTAAATGACGGTCATTTTAAAAAAGCCAAGCAAAAAGTTAAGAATCAGGTAGAGGATATAGCAGACGATTTAATCAAACTCTATTCTGAGCGTAGTCAGTTGAAAGGTTATGCTTTTTCAGCTGATGATGAAGAGCAAGATGCTTTTGATGATGCTTTCCCTTATGTTGAAACAGATGATCAACTTCGTAGTATCGAGGAAATCAAGAGAGATATGCAGAATTCTCAACCAATGGATCGACTTCTAGTTGGGGATGTTGGTTTTGGAAAGACTGAAGTTGCAATGCGTGCAGCCTTTAAGGCGGTCAATGATCACAAACAGGTGGTCGTTCTAGTTCCTACGACAGTTTTAGCGCAACAGCACTACACGAATTTTAAGGAACGATTCCAAAATTTTGCTGTTAATATTGATGTGTTGAGTCGCTTTAGAAGTAAAAAAGAGCAGACTGAAACACTTGAAAAATTGAAAAACGGTCAAGTCGATATTTTAATTGGAACACATCGTGTTTTGTCAAAAGATGTTGTGTTTTCTGATTTGGGCTTGATGATTATTGATGAGGAACAACGATTTGGTGTCAAGCATAAGGAAACCTTGAAAGAGTTGAAGAAACAAGTGGATGTTCTGACTTTGACAGCTACGCCAATCCCTCGTACCCTTCATATGTCTATGCTGGGAATCAGAGATTTGTCTGTTATTGAAACTCCTCCAACCAATCGCTATCCTGTTCAAACCTATGTATTGGAGAAGAATGATAGTGTCATTCGTGATGCGGTCTTGCGTGAAATGGAGCGTGGAGGTCAAGTTTACTATCTTTACAATAAAGTTGACACAATTGATCAGAAGGTTTCAGAATTACAGGAGCTGATTCCAGAGGCTGCGATTGGTTATGTTCATGGTCGCATGAGTGAAATCCAGTTGGAAAATACTCTATTAGACTTTATTGAGGGACAATACGATATCTTGGTAACAACTACCATTATTGAGACAGGGGTGGACATTCCAAATGCCAATACCTTATTTATTGAAAATGCAGATCATATGGGCTTGTCAACCTTGTATCAATTAAGAGGAAGAGTCGGTCGTAGTAATCGGATTGCTTATGCTTATCTCATGTATCGTCCAGAAAAATCGATTAGTGAAGTCTCTGAAAAGAGATTAGAAGCAATTAAAGGATTTACAGAATTGGGCTCAGGATTTAAGATTGCGATGCGAGATCTTTCTATTCGTGGAGCAGGAAATCTCTTAGGAAAATCCCAGTCTGGTTTCATTGATTCTGTTGGTTTTGAATTATATTCACAGTTACTAGAGGAAGCAATTGCTAAACGAAACGGGAATGCTAACACAAGAACCAAAGGGAATGCTGAGTTGATTTTACAAATTGATGCTTATCTTCCTGATACTTATATTTCAGACCAACGACATAAGATTGAAATTTATAAAAAAATTCGTCAAATTGACAACCGTGTCAATTATGAAGAGTTACAAGAAGAGTTGATGGACCGCTTTGGAGAATACCCAGACGTAGTAGCCTATCTTTTAGAGATTGGTTTGGTCAAGTCATATTTGGACAAGGTCTTTGTTCAACGTGTGGAAAGAAAAGATAATAAAATTACAGTTCAATTTGAAAAAGTCACTCAACGACTGTTTTTAGCTCAAGATTATTTTAAAGCTTTATCGGAAACAAACTTAAAAGCAGCTATAGCTGAAAATGAAGGATTAATGGAGCTTGTATTTGATGTCCGAAATAAGAAAGATTATGAAATTTTAGAAGGTCTGATAATTTTTGGAGAAAGTTTATTAGAGATAAAAGAGTCGAAGGAAGAAAATGCCATTTGATATTTTTCTTCTATAAAATAGATAAAAATGGTAGAATAATAAGTTGAGGTAATAAAGATGAGATTAGACAAATATTTAAAAGTATCACGAATTATCAAGCGTCGTACAGTCGCAAAGGAAGTAGCAGATAAAGGTAGAATCAAGGTAAATGGGATCTTGGCCAAAAGTTCAACGGATTTGAAAGTTAATGACCAAGTTGAAATTCGTTTTGGCAATAAGTTGCTACTTGTAAAAGTACTGGAGATGAAAGATAGTACAAAAAAAGAAGATGCAGTGGGCATGTATGAAATTATCAGTGAAACACGGGTAGAAGAAAATGTCTAAGAATATTGTACAATTGAATAATTCTTTTATTCAAAATGAACACCAACGTCGTCGCTATCTGATGAAGGAACGACAAAAACGTAATCGTTTCATGGGTTGGGTTCTCATTTTGATGATTTTATTGTTCATTTTACCAACTTATAATCTTTCTCAAAGCTATCACCAATTACTTCAAAGACGTCAACAGTTATTAGACTTGCAAACTCAGTATCAAACCTTGAGTGAGGAAAAGGAGAAAGAGACAGCTTTTGCTACAAAGTTGAAAGATGAAGATTACGCTGCTAAATACATGCGTGCAAAATATTATTATTCTAAGAATAGGGAAGAAGTTTATACGATTCCTGACTTGCTCCCAAGGTGATAAAATGGAAAATTTATTAGACGTAATAGAGCAATTTTTGAGTCTATCGGATGAAAAGTTGGAAGAGTTGGCTGATAAAAATCAATTATTGCGTTTACAAGAAGAAAAGGAAAGGAAGAATGCGTAAATTCTTAATTATTTTGTTGCTACCAAGTTTTTTGACAGTTTCAAAAGTCGTTAGCACAGAAAAAGAAGTAGTCTATACTTCGAAAGAAATTTATTACCTTTCACAATCTGACTTTGGTATTTATTTTAAAGAAAAGCTAAGTTCTCCTATGGTTTTTGGAGAAGTTCCTGTCTATGCGAATGAAGATTTAGTAGTGGAATCTGGAAAATTGACTCCCAAAACAAGTTTCCAAATAACCGAGTGGCGCTTAAATAAACAAGGAATTCCAGTATTTAAGTTATCCAACCATCAATTTATAGCTGCAGACAAACGTTTTTTATACAATCAGTCAGAGGTAACTTCTACAATAAAAAAAGTATGGTTAGAATCTGATTTTAAACTGTACAATAGCCCTTATGATTTAAAAGAAGTGAAATCATCCTTATCAGCTTATTCACAAGTATCAATCGATAAGACCATGTTTGTAGAAGGAAGAGAATTTCTACATATTGATCAGGCTGGATGGGTAGATAAGGAATCAACTTCTGAAGAAGATAATCGGATGAGTAAAGTCCAAGAAATGTTATCTGAAAAATATCAGAAGGATTCATTCTCTATTTATGTTAAGCAACTGACTACTGGAAAAGAAGCTGGTATCAATCAAGATGAAAAGATGTATGCAGCTAGCGTTTTAAAACTCCCTTATCTTTATTATACGCAAGAAAAAATCAATGAGGGTCTGTATCAGTTAGATTCGACTGTAAAATACGTATCAGCAGTTAATGATTTTCCAGGTTCTTATAAACCAGAGGGAAGTGGTAGTCTTCCTAAAAAAGAGGATAATAAAGAATATTCTCTAAAGGATTTAATTACGAAAGTATCAAAAGAATCGGATAACGTAGCTCATAATCTATTGGGATATTACCTTTCAAATCAATCTGATGCAACATTTAAGTCCAAGATGTCTGCTATTATGGGAGATGATTGGGATACAAAAGAAAAATTGATTTCTTCTAAAATGGCTGGGAAAGTTATGGAAGCTATTTATAATCAAAATGGATTTGTATTGGAGTCCTTGACCAAAACAGATTTTGATAATCAGCGAATTGCCAAAGGTGTTTCTGTGAAGGTAGCTCATAAAATTGGGGATGCGGACGAATTTGAGCATGATACGGGTGTTGTCTATGCAGATTCTCCATTTGTTCTTTCAATTTTCACTAAAAATTCTGATTATGATACTATTTCTCAGATAGCCCAAGATGTTTATGAGGTTCTAAAATGAGGGAACAGGATTTTTTAAATCATTTTCTCAAAAGAGGATATTTTAAAAAGCATGCTAAAGTGGTGCTAGCTCTTTCTGGTGGATTAGATTCTATGTTTCTATTTAAGGTATTGTCTACTTATCAAGAAGAGTTAGAAATTGAATTGATTCTAGCTCATGTTAATCATAAGCAGAGAGTAGAATCAGATTGGGAAGAAAAGGAATTAAGGAAGTTGGCTGCTGAAGCTGGACTTCCTATTTATGTCAGCAATTTTTCAGGAGAATTTTCAGAAGCGCGTGCACGAAATTTTCGTTATGATTTTTTTCAAGAGGTCATGAAAAATACAGGTGCGACAGCCTTAGTCACTGCCCACCATTCTGATGACCAGGTGGAAACGATTTTGATGCGTTTGATTCGAGGCACTCGTTTGCGCTATCTATCAGGAATTAGGGAGAAGCAAGTAGTCGGGGATATAGAAATGATTCGTCCCTTCTTGTATTTTCAGAAAAAAGACTTTCCATCAATTTTTCACTTTGAAGATACATCAAATAAGGAAAATCATTATTTTCGTAATCGTATTCGAAATTCTTATTTACCAGAATTAGAAAAAGAAAATCCTAGATTTAGAGATGCAATCTTAAGTATCGGAAATGAAATTTTAGATTATGACTTAGCTATAGCTGAATTATCAAAGAATATTGATGTAGAAAATTTAGAGCAGTTATTGTCTTACTCTGAGTCGACACAAAGAGTTTTACTTCAAACTTACCTGAATCGTTTTCCAGATTTGAATCTCACAAAAGCTCAGTTTGAAGAAGTTAGACAAATTTTAAAAACTAAAAGCCAGTATCGTCATCCGCTTAAAAATGGTTATGAACTAGTAAAAGAGTATCAACAGTTTCGGATTTGTAAAATCAGTCCGCAGGCTGATGAAAAGGAAGATGAACTTGTGTTACACTATCAAAATCAGGTATTTTATCAAGGATACATATTTTCCTTTGGAATTCCTTTAGAAGGTGAATCAATTCAACAAATACCTGTTTCACGCGAAACATCCATACACATTCGTCATCGAAAAACAGGAGATTTTTTGATTCAAAATGGGCATAGAAAAAAACTCAGACGTTTATTTATTGATTTGAAAATCCCTATGGAAAAGCGAAAATCTGCTCTGATTATTGAGCAATTTGGTGAAATTGTTTCAATTTTGGGAATTGCGACCAGTAATTTGAGTAAAAACACGAAAAATGATATAATGAACACTGTACTTTATATAGAAAAAATAGATAGGTAAAAAAATGTTAGAAAACGATATTAAAAAAATCCTCGTTTCACACGATGAAATTACAGAAGCTGCTAAAAAATTAGGTGCTCAACTCACTAAAGACTATGCAGGAAAAAATCCAATCTTAGTTGGGATTTTAAAAGGATCTATTCCTTTTATGGCTGAATTGATTAAACATATCGACACACATATTGAAATGGACTTCATGATGGTTTCTAGCTATCATGGTGGAACAGCAAGTAGCGGTGTGATCAATATTAAACAAGATGTGACTCAAGATATCAAAGGAAGACATGTTCTATTTGTAGAAGATATCATTGATACAGGTCAAACTTTGAAAAATTTACGAGATATGTTTATTGAAAGAGAAGCTGCTTCTGTTAAAATTGCAACCTTGTTGGATAAACCAGAGGGACGTGTTGTAGAAATTGAAGCTGACTATACCTGCTTTACTATTCCAAATGAGTTTGTAGTAGGTTATGGTTTAGATTACAAAGAAAATTATCGTAACCTTCCTTATGTTGGAGTATTGAAAGAAGAAGTGTATTCAAATTAGAAAGAACAATTTTTAATGAAAAAACAAAATAATGGTTTAATTAAAAATCCTTTTCTATGGTTATTACTTATTTTTTTCCTAGTTACAGCTTATCAGTATTTTAGTACAGGTAGTGTTGCAGGGAAAAGTGAGCAAATTAATTATACAGAATTGGTAAAAGAAATTACCGATGACAATGTAAAAGAATTAACTTACCAACCAAATGGCAGTGTTATCGAGGTTTCGGGTGTTTATAAAAATCCTAAAACAAGTAAAGAAGAAACAGGCATTCAGTTCTTTTCTCCTTCTGCTACAACAGTAGAGAAATTTTCAAGCATCATTCTTCCTTCAGATACGACAGTATCCGAATTGCAAAAACTTGCTTCTGACCATAAAGCGGAAGTAACTGTTAAGCATGAAAGTTCAAGTGGTATGTGGATTAATATTCTTGTATCCATTGTGCCATTCGGTATTCTTTTCTTCTTCCTATTCTCTATGATGGGAAATATGGGAGGAAATAATGGCCGTAACCCAATGAGTTTTGGACGTAGTAAGGCTAAGGCTGCAAATAAAGAAGATATTAAAGTAAGATTTTCAGATGTTGCTGGAGCTGAGGAAGAAAAACAAGAACTAGTTGAAGTTGTTGAATTCTTAAAAGATCCAAAACGATTTACAAAACTTGGAGCCCGTATTCCAGCAGGTGTTCTTTTGGAGGGACCTCCAGGAACAGGTAAAACTTTGCTTGCTAAGGCAGTAGCCGGAGAAGCAGGTGTTCCATTCTTTAGTATTTCAGGTTCTGACTTTGTAGAAATGTTTGTCGGAGTTGGAGCTAGTCGTGTTCGTTCTCTTTTTGAAGATGCCAAAAAAGCAGCACCAGCTATTATCTTTATCGATGAAATTGATGCTGTTGGACGTCAGCGTGGAGTTGGTCTTGGCGGAGGAAATGACGAACGTGAACAAACATTGAACCAACTCTTGATTGAGATGGATGGTTTTGAGGGAAATGAAGGGATTATCGTCATCGCTGCGACAAACCGTTCAGATGTACTTGACCCTGCCCTTCTGCGCCCAGGACGTTTTGATAGAAAAGTCTTGGTTGGTCGCCCTGATGTTAAAGGTCGTGAAGCAATCTTGAAAGTTCATGCTAAGAACAAGCCTTTAGCAGAAGATGTTGATTTGCAATTAGTGGCTCAACAAACTCCAGGTTTTGTTGGAGCTGATTTAGAGAATGTATTGAATGAAGCAGCCTTGGTTGCTGCTCGTCGTAATAAATCGATAATTGATGCTTCAGATATTGATGAAGCAGAAGATAGAGTTATTGCGGGACCTTCTAAAAAAGATAAGACAGTGTCACAAAAAGAACGTGAATTGGTTGCCTACCATGAGGCAGGACATACCATTGTTGGCCTAGTCTTATCGAATGCCCGCGTTGTTCATAAAGTTACCATCGTACCACGTGGACGTGCAGGTGGTTATATGATTGCACTTCCTAAAGAAGACCAAATGCTTCTGTCTAAAGAAGATATGAAAGAGCAATTGGCTGGCTTGATGGGTGGACGTGTAGCTGAAGAAATTATCTTTAATGTCCAAACGACAGGAGCTTCAAATGACTTTGAACAAGCAACACAAATGGCGCGTGCAATGGTTACAGAGTACGGTATGAGTGAAAAACTTGGTCCGGTACAATATGAGGGTAATCATGCTATGTTTGGTGCGCAAAGTCCTCAAAAATCAATTTCAGAACAAACAGCTTATGAAATTGACGAAGAGGTTCGTTCATTATTGAATGAAGCACGAAATAAAGCTGCTGAAATTATTCAGTCAAATCGTGAAACTCACAAGTTGATTGCAGAAGCATTATTGAAATACGAAACATTGGATAGTACACAAATTAAATCTCTTTACGAAACAGGAAAGATGCCTGAAACAGTAGAAGAGGAATCTCATGCACTATCTTATGATGAAGTAAAGTCAAAAATGAATGACGAAAAATAACCCAAAGAGAGGCAAGTCCTCTCTTTTTTGTGCAGTTGAGGCGGTGAAGAGAACAGAATGGAGGAAACGAACCTAATTATCTTCTTTATTTGTTAAACTGTATCTAGAAAGGGGAACATTATGCTTAAAGAATTGTATGAAGAAGTTCAAGGTATTGTGTACAAGTGTAGAAATGAATATTACTTACATTTATGGGAGTTATCGGATTGGGACCAAGAGGGTATGATTTGCTTACATGAATTGATTAGTAAAGAGGAAAGATTATCAGAAGATATACCACGTTTACGTAAATATTTCAAAACTAAGTTCCGGAATCGGATTTTAGATTATATCCGTAAGCAAGAAAGTCAAAAACGAAGATATGATAAAGAACCATATGAAGAAGTAGGTGAGATTAGTCATCGTATAAGTGAGGGAGGTCTCTGGCTAGATGACTATTATCTCTTTCATGAAATCCTAAGAGATTATAGAAGCAAACAAAGTAAAGAGCAACAAGAAGAGTTAGAACGCGTCTTAAGAAATGAACGATTCCGAGGTCGTCAAAGAGTATTAAGAGACTTACGCATTGTGTTTAAAGAGTTTGACATCCGTACACATTAGGAAGTCATGCAAAAAAATTGAAAAAAATTAGAAAAAGGTGTTGACAAAGTTTGAAAAGCCTGTATAATAGTAAGAGTTGAAAATAACAACTCTGGTCCGTTGGTCAAGGGGTTAAGACACCGCCTTTTCACGGCGGTAACACGGGTTCGAATCCCGTACGG